>DASQTE010000378.1:0-8430 GCA_035642035.1 Blastococcus sp. | reverse complement strand
CGGTCAGGGCCTCCAGGGTGGTCTTGCGGACGCCGCCGCCGGCCGGGTTCAGCTCGGCCAGGACCAGAACTTCTGCCATGGGTGTGCTCCTCTTCCTTCGATCCGGGCCGGACTCAGACGATCTTCTGGCTGGCGAGGAAGTCGACGAACTTCTGCGCGCCGTCGCCCTCGTCGGTGACCTTGACGCCCTCGCCCTTCGGCGGGCGGCCGGCGAAGTCGAGCACCTTGCTGGTGGCGTTCGCCAGGCCGACGGACGACGCGTCGAGGCCCAGGTCGGCCAGCGACTTGGTCTCCACCGGCTTCTTCTTCGCGGCCATGATCCCCTTGAAGGAGGGGTAGCGCGGCTCGTTGATGGTGTCCCAGGTGGACACGATCGCCGGCAGCGGCGCCTCGACGGCCCAGTAGCCGCCGTCGGTCTGCCGCTCGATGATGGCCTTCCCGCCCTCGACGGTGAGCTTGCGCGCCCCGGAGAGCTGCGGGATGCCCAGGCGCTCGGCGAGCAGCGCCGGCATGACGGACAACTGGGCGTCGGTGGCCTCGGCCCCGCAGAGGACGAGGTCGTACTCGAGCTGACCCAGCGCCGCGGCGATCACGGCCGACGTCTGCACCGCGCAGGAACCGTGGATGGCGTCGTCGACGACGTGGACGGCCTTGTCGGCGCCCATGGACAGCGCCTTGCGGATGGCGTCGGTGGCGGAGTCGGGACCGACGGTCAGGACGGTGACCTCGCCGCCCTCCCGGTCGCGCACGAGCAGCGCCTCCTCGATGGCGTACTCGTCCATCTCGTTGATGACGTTGTCGGCGGTGGCGCGGGCGACGGTGTTGTCCGCCGGGTCCAGCTTGCGCTCGCTCCCCGAGTCCGGGACCTGCTTCACAAGAACGACGATGTTCATCGCGCTGACCTTCCTCAGGACGCGTTCAGGATGCGGGCACTCAGACCCGCCTGGCTCCGATCATGGAGGTTACTGGCTGGTAACGCGGCGGTGCGCCGAGGGGCGGGTGACGACGATCACGCGACGCCGTCAGGCTGGGTCGTGCCACTCCCCCGTCGCGGCGAAACGGGCCAGCGTGGCGGCGTGCGGCGCGAGGTCCAGCCGCTGCTCGGCGAGCCAGTCGTCGGAGTAGTACGTGTGCGCGTACCGCTCCCCGCCGTCGCACAGCAGGGTGACGACGCTGCCCGTGCGCCCCGTGGCGACCATCTCCGCGACCAGCCGGAACGCGCCCCAGAGGTTGGTCCCGGTCGATCCGCCCGCCCGCCGTCCGGTCGCGCGCTCCAGTTCCCGCATCGCGGCCAGCGAGGCCGCGTCCGGCACGCAGATCATCCGGTCGACGATCGTCGGCACGAACGACGGCTCGACGCGCGGCCGCCCGATGCCCTCGATGCGGGAGGACCGGCCGGTCGCCGTCGACGGGTCCCGGTCGCGCCAGCCGGGGAAGAAGGAGGAATTCTCCGGGTCGACGACCGCCAGTCGGGTGGGGAGCCGCCGGTACCGCAGGTAGCGGCCGATCGTGGCGCTCGTCCCGCCCGTGCCGGCGCCGACGACGACCCACTCCGGCAGCGGGTGCCGCTCGAGGGCGAGCTGGCTGAAGATCGACTCGGCGATGTTGTTGTTGCCCCGCCAGTCGGTGGCGCGCTCGGCGTTGCTGAACTGGTCGAGGTAGTGGCCGCCGCACTCGGCCGCGAGGCGCCGGGCCTCCTCGTAGATGTCCGACGGCCGGTCCACGAAGTGGCAGCGCCCGCCGTGGAACTCGATCAGCTCGATCTTCTCCGGGCTGGTCGACGCCGGCATGACCGCGACGAACGGCAGCCCCAGCATCCGCGCGAAGTACGCCTCGCTGACCGCCGTGGACCCGCTGGAGGACTCCACCACGGTGGTGCCCTCGAGGATCTGCCCCGAGCACAGTCCGTAGAGGAACAGCGACCGGGCCAGCCGGTGCTTGAGGCTGCCGGTGGGGTGGGTGGACTCGTCCTTGAGGTACAGCTCCACGCCCCACTCGGGCGGCAGCGGGTAGACCAGCAGGTGGGTGTCGGCGCTGCGCCGCGCGTCGGCCTCGACCGCGGCGACGGCCCGGTCCACCCACGCGCGGCCCGCGGGGTCGGACCGGTCGACGTCGGCGGGCGCGGGATCCGGGGCGGTCACCCGGGCATGATCGCGCACTGCCGTCCGGTCAGGAGGGGCAGACGCACCCGCGGGTCGTGGCCGCGGCGGTGCCGTGCGACTCCGTCGCCTGGCAGAAGCGCAGCGAGATGCGGTCGTGGTCGGCCAGCGCGTGCGGGCAGACGGCGCAGGTGCCCACCTCGACGGGCGGGACGGCGGGGGCGTCGGCGAGGGACGGGGTGCCGGACATGGGGCGACCTGACTGCGCCGGGACTGACGGCGCGGGGCGTTCGTGCTCCCGGCCCGGCACCGGCGCCTGTGGGCCGGTGCGCGACGTGAACCAGAACGACCCCGACGCTACGCCTCGGCCGGCGACGACCGTTCGGGGTCGACCGGCACGGCGAGCACCGGCCGCTCGGCCGGAGTGACCGTCACGGCCGTGCCGGGCGTCAGGTCGCCGCTGGTCGCGCTGGGGACGTCGACGCGCACCTCGACGCCGTCGGCGAGGGTCACGAGCACACGGGTCGAGGCGCCGGAGAACGTGCGCGTCACCACGCGGGCGGTGCCGGCAGGGTCGGCCCGCACGTCCAGCGCCTCGGGGCGGACCAGCGCGACGACGTCGCCCGGCCGGGGCGCGGCTCCCGCGAGGGGACGGCGGACGCCGAGCAGGTGCACCTCGCCGTCCGCGAGCTCGGCCGGCACCCGGTTCATCGTCCCGACGAACTCCGCGACGAACGCCGTGGCCGGGCGCTCGTAGAGCTCGTCCGGGGTGGCCACCTGCTCGAGCCGGCCGCTGCGCAGCACACCCACCCGGTCGGCGACCGACAGCGCTTCCGCCTGGTCGTGCGTGACGAAGACGGTCGTGATGCCGAGCTCGAGCTGGATCCGCCGGATCTCCTCGCGCAGCTGCACCCGCACCTGCGCGTCCAGCGCGGACAGCGGCTCGTCGAGCAGCAGCACCTGCGGCGCGACGGCCAGGGCGCGGGCCAGCGCCACCCGCTGCTGCTGGCCACCCGAGAGCTGGTGCGGGTAGCGGGCGGCGCGGTCGGCCAGCCCCACCAGCTCCAGGAGCTCGGCGGCGCGGGCGGTCTGCTCGGCCGCGGGACGCCGCCGGACCCGCAGTCCGAAGGCGACGTTCTCGGCCACCGTGAGGTTCGGGAAGAGGCTGTAGGCCTGGAACACCATGCCCATGTCCCGCTTGCTCGCCGGCACGCCGGTGATGTCGCGGCCGTCGAGCAGCACCCGGCCGGCGTCGGGGGTGTCGAAGCCGGCGATCGCCCGCAGCGCCGTCGTCTTGCCGCAGCCCGACGGGCCGAGCAGCGCGAGGAACTCGCCGCCGGCGATGTCGAGGTCCAGGCCGTCGAGCGCCACGACCGATCCGTAGCGGCGGGTCAGCCCGTCGAGGCGGATGGGCACACCCGGCCGCTGCCGGAGGTCGGCCGGCCCGGCGGCGCGGGCGGACACGGCGGTCATGAGCTCTCCTTCGTGCCGCGCCGGCGGTCCAGCGCGGAGATCAGCAGCAGCAGCACCCAGGTGATCACGAGCGACAGCACGGAGACGGCGACCGACAGCTGCGGCTGGGAGCCCGAGATCCGCACGATCCACGTCGGGAACGTCTCGAAGCCCAGGATGACGGCGATCGTGTACTCGCCCATCACGAGGGCGAGGGTCAGGAACGCGGCGTTGAGCACCGACGTCTTGAGGACCGGCAGGACCACCGAGACGAGCACCCGCGGCCACGAGGCCCCGAGGTTGCGGGCGGCCTCGGTGAGGGTGCGGAGGTCGGCGCCGCGGACGCCGGCGTCGAGGGCGCGGTAGACGAACGGCAGCGCCAGGATCACGTAGACGAAGACGAGGATCCAGGGCAGCGAGGGCTCCTGGAGGGCGAAGAACGCCTCGGCGAGCGGCGTCCCGAAGAAGTAGTCCGGCGCCCAGGCCAGCACGCTGCGCACGCCGACGACCAGGGCGATCGGCGGGAGCACCAGCGGCATGAGGGTGAGCAGCTCGACCGTGGTCCGCAGCCGTGGCAGCCGGAGGTTCACCAGCACCACGGTCGGCACCATGAGAACCAGGGCGATGACGACGGTCAGGCCGGCGATGGCCAGGGACCGCGTGATGGCCTCGGCGAATCCATCGGCGCCGGGGATCTCGGCGTAGGTCTCCAGCGAGACGCCGTCGCGCTCCCGGACGGTGAACCACACCGACGCCGCGATCGGCACGATGAAGTACAGGCCGAGGACGGCGAGGACCGCGTAGCGCCACGCCCCCGCGCCGCGTCGACCCCGCCGGACCGGTGTCTCGGGGGTGATGCTGCCCGCGCCGGCGACCCCCTCGATCAGGGCCGTCATGCCAGCCACCGCTGCGTGCGGCGCTGCACCCAGGCGTAGAAGATCATCACCAGGCCGACGAGCACGACCATGCCGAGGGCCAGGGCCTTTCCGCGGTTCTCCGAGCCGACGACGACGTCACCGGAGAGCGAGTTGGCGATCTGCAGGGTGACCAGCGGGACGCTGCTGCCCACCAAGGCGTCCGCGGTGGCGTAGGCGGCGAAGGCCGAGGCGAACAGCAGCATCGTCGCGCCGATGACCGGTGGCGCCAGGACCGGTCCACCGACGTACCGCCAGTACTGCCAGCCGGTGGCCCCGAGGTTGTCCGACGCCTCGCGCCACTGGGGCCGCAGGGCCTCCAGCGCCGGGACGATGGTCAGCACCATCAGCGGGACGAGGAAGTAGAGGTAGACCAGCGCGAGCCCGGCCATCGAGAACAGGCTGAAGCCGCCGAGTCCGAGCCCGAGGGTGTCGGTCAGCAGCGCCGTGACCACACCGGCGTTGCCGATGGTGGCGAGGAAGGCGAACGCCAGCGGGATCCCGCCGAAGTTGGCCAGGACGGCGGAGGCCGTGAGCACGAGCCGGCGCATCAGCCGGCCCCGCCGCGCCCCCAGCACGGCGACGGCCAGCGCGAGACCGAAGACGGCGCCGAGGACGGCGGTGATCGCCGACAGCTGGAGGCTGCCGACGTAGGCCCGCCGGTACGGACCCTCGGTGATCGCCGCGACGGAGGCGGTCGACCAGGTCTCCTCGAAGGTGGTCGGGTCGGTCGCCCGGAACGACTCGACCGCGAGCACGCCGATCGGCAGCAGCAGGAAGATCGCCACGTAGAGGAAGAACGGCAGCGCACCGAGGACGACGAGCACGCGGCCGCGCCGGCCTCCCCGACGGGAGACCGGCGCGACGGTGGACCCGGTGGTGCGGTCCTGGGTTGCAGTACTCAGCCGGACATCTCCGCGTTCCAGCGTTCGCCCATGACCTGCTGGGCGACCGTCTCCTGCTCCGCGGTCGGGAATTCCGCGGTGCCCGTGACCTCGGGTAGCCCCGCGAGCGCCTCGGTGTCGGCGGTACCCGCCTCCTCCATGGCCGGCAGGCGGACCGGCCGGGCGCCGCCGGCCAGCCAGATGTTCTGGCCTTCGTCGCTGTAGAGGAACTCCTGCCAGAGCCGGGCCGCCGCCGGGTGCGGGGCGAACTTGCTGATCGCCTGGCTGTAGTAGCCACCGAAGAGCCCGTCGGAGGGGACGTGCACCTCCCACTCGACGCCCTCCTCGGCGAAGGTCTCCGTGAACGAGGCGTTGAGGTAGTCCCAGTCGATCGCGATCGGCGTCTCACCGCTCTGGATCGTCGCCGGGGTGATCTCGACCGGGTTGAAGTTGCCGGCGTCCTTGATCTGCACGAAGAAGTCGATCCCCGGGCCGATGTCGTCGAGGTCGCCGCCGTTGGCGAGCGATGCGGCCCACACGCCGCTGAACGCCGCCGCGGCCTGCGTCGGGTCGCCGTTGAGGGCCACCTGGCCGGCGTACTGCGGGTCGAGCAGGTCGGCGAAGGACGTCGGGCACTCGGCGATCACCGTGGCGTTGCAGCCGATGGAGATGTAGCCGCCGTAGTCGTTGACCCAGTTGCCCTCGGGGTCCTTCTGGTCCTCGGGGATCTCGTCCCAGGTCGCCACCTGGTAGGGCGCGGTGAGACCCTCGGCCTTCGCCTGGCGGGCGAAGTTCGTGCCCAGGTCGAGGACGTCGGGTGCGCGGTCCTGGCCCCGCTGGCTCTCGACGGCGTTGAGCTCGTCCTGGCTGGAGCCGTCCGGGGTGGCGCTGTTGATCTCGATGTCGTACTTCTCGCTGAACGTCTCGAGCATCTCGCCGTAGTTCGCCCAGTCCGGGGGCAGCGCGATGACGTTGAGCGTGCCCTCCGCCTGGGCGGCCTCGACGAGGGCGTCCATGCCGCCGAAGTCCTCGACCGACGTCGCGGTGGCGGTGTCCGTGTCCGACCCGCCGCCCCCGGACGAGCCGCCGTCGTCCGAACCGCACGCGGTGAGGGTGAGCCCGGCGGTGACGACCGCTACCGCGGTCCGCAGGGTGCTTCGTCGCACGTGTCCTCCTGAAGTGGCGCCGTACCTGCCCAGTGCCCCGTTGACGCTGGACGGCCGGCGTCGCGATTGTGGCGGAACCAGCCCGATCAGGGGCGGTTACGGCACGCGAACGTCGCATGAACCCTCCGCGGGCGGCTCAGCGACCGGTGAACTGCGCCTTGCCCGGGCCGTTCTCGAGGAAGGACTGCATGCCCGTCCGCTGGTCCTCGGTGTCGAACAGCCCGGCGAAGAGCTCGGTCTCCAGCGCCAGTCCCTCGTCGAGGGCGCGGTCCAGCCCGCCGTCGATGGCCCGCTTGGCCGCGGCGAGCGCCAGGGGCGGCCCGGCCGCGAACTTGCGCGCCATGGCCACCGCGGTCGAGTAGACCTCGTCGTCCGGGACGACGGCGTCGGCGAGACCGAGCTCGAGGGCCTCCTCCGCACCGACGTGCCGGCCGGTGAAGACCAGGTCCTTGGCCTTGGCCGGGCCGATCAGCCGCGCCAGGCGCTGGGTCCCACCGGCGCCCGGGATGATCCCGAGCAGGATCTCCGGCTGGCCGATCTTCGCGCTCGCGCCCACGACCCGCAGGTCGGCGCAGAGGGCGAGCTCGTAGCCGCCGCCGAGGGCGTAGCCGGTGATGGCGGCGATGACCGGCTTCGGGATGTGGGCGACCGCCCGGAACGAGTTCTGCAGCTCGCGCCCCCAGGCCGTCATGCCCGTCGCGTCCAGCTGCGACATCGCCTTGATGTCGGCCCCGGCGGCGAAGACCCGCTCCCCGCCGTAGAGGACGACGGCCCGCACCTCGGCGCGCTCGGACGCCTCCATGGCGGCGGCCCGCACCTCCCGGTGCAGCTGTTCGTCGATCGCGTTCATCTTCGGCCGGTCGAGGCGGATCGTGCCGACCCCGTCCTCGACCTGCAGGCTCACGAACTCCGGCTCAGGCATGTGCGGTCCTCCGGGTTTCGACGGCGTCGTCGTCCGCACCCTAGCCAGAGCCGGCGATGGCCTCTCCCTCCCGTCGCCGCAGACCGTCGAGGACCGTCGTGCTCAGCAGGCGCCCGACGTCCCGCGACGCCAGCCGACCGAGCCGGACGCCGTCCGCCCCGGCCACGACGAGCCACGTGACCGAGGCCACAACCCACTCGGCCGGCACGTCGACCCGGAACTCCCCCGCCTCCTGCCCCCGGTGCACGAGGCGGCGCACCCGATCGTCAGCCGCGGTCGCGAGCGCTAGCAGGTCGGCCTCTACCAGCTCGTCGATCGGTTGCAGCGCGAGCAGCCCGTAGCCCGGCGACAGCCGCGCCAGCTCGGCGAGGAGCCTGCGGAGGGCGCCGACGGCATCCCCCTCCTCCGGCCGGGCGGCGTCCACGGCCGCGGTGTACGCCTGCACAGCCCGCCTGCTCAGCTCCTCGACGAGGGCGCCCCGACTGGGAAAGCGCCGGAACAGGGTGGCCCGGCTGATGTCGGCCGCCGCCGCGACCTCCGCCATCGACGCCGCGGGGCGGCGGGCGAGCAACCCAGCTGCGGCATCGAGCAGCGCATCGGACGACGGCATGGACCCACCTTACCAGTGTTGATACTTTTGCGTCTCACACGATGTATCCTCGTCTCATGCGCCCCCCTCCGGTTCTCCGCTCGTGAGCCCCGCCCTCGCTGCCGGCATCGCCGGGCTCGCGATGCTCGACTCGATCAACCCGGCCACCATCGCCGGTGTCGCGCTGATTCTCCTGTCGCCGATGCGCCATCCGGTGGGCGCGGCGCTGGCATATGTCTCCGGCGCCTACGTCGTCGTCCTGGTCATGGGCACGGTGGTCTTGCTCTCGGCCGGCGCGGCGGCGTCGGCGGTGTCCGGCGGACTCGTGTGGATCCGCCGCATTGCGTTCGCCGTCGCCGCGCTCGCGCTGCTGCTGGCCGCCGTGCGGCGGCTGCGGGACCGGC
>DASQTE010000377.1:0-2210 GCA_035642035.1 Blastococcus sp. | reverse complement strand
GGCCGCCGACCCGGCGGCCCGCCGCGACGAGCTGGTGGCCGAGTACACCGAGCGCTTCGCCAACCCCTACATCGCCGCCGAGCGGGGCTACATCGACGAGGTGATCGAGCCCCAGGTGACCCGGCCCCGGCTCATCCAGGCACTCGAGATGTGCGTGACCAAGCGCGAGGTCCGGCCGCCCCGCAAGCACGGGAACATCCCCCTGTGAGCCAGCCCCGGCCCGGCGACATCCTGGTCCTGCACACCCCCGACGGGCTGCGGTTCCAGCTGGTCAAGGGCGTGCCCGAGGGGGACGAGGCCGAGGTCCTGGCCGCGGCCATCGACCGGGTCGAGGCCTGGGACAAGAGCCAGCAGCTGGGCCCCTGGGTGGCCAACGCCCGGCCGGGCATCGGGGCCAGGGCGTACGCCGCCGGGGCCCGCTGGGGGGCCAGCCTGCGCTCGACCTGGGGCCGCGACCTCTAGGGCGCGGTTCCCGGACCGGTTCCGGAGTGAGTTGCCGGCCAAACCCGACCACCCCCGAGCTGATCGGCGAGACACGCCCTAGACGAGAGCCGGGCGCCGCGTTCGTCCTCGACGCGCTCGGTTTCGACGACCGGATGCGGGCGAGCCGCGCCGTCGTCGTTGGCGAGGGCCGCCTGGACCGCACGACGCTAGCGGGGAAGGCAGCGGGCGAGCGGCTGGCCGGCCTGCTCTGAGGCGGCGGGCGCGGGCAGCGGCGGCCGGCGGTCACCAAGCACGCGACGGAGGCCGAGCTTGAGCACGCCGCGCGGGACGGCGGCGAACTCCTCGAGCGCCGGGAGCGGATCGTCGGACGCGAACACGGCGTTGGCCTCGGCCGCGACCCACTCGCGCAGCGGGAAGCGCCCGAGCTGCCCGGGGTTCCCGCGGGTGGCCAGCCAGGCGCGCACGTCGGGGACCGGGTGGACCCAGCGGCAGCCGACGCGGTACTCGGCGGCGGCGGGCAGCGGCAGGCCCGCGGCGTCGCGGAAGGCGGCCCCCACGACGTCGAGGCCCGACGCCCCCGCGAGCGCGAGCTGCCACCACGGGCGCCCGTTGACCTCGATGACCTTGAACGCGCCGTCGCGCTCGTCGCGCTTGAACTCGGCGTCGAAGAGGCCGCGGAACCCAAGCGCTGCGAACAGCCGGCGCAGCGACTCGATCGCTGGCGCGACCTCCTCCCTGGGCGTCGTCTCCGACAGTGTGCTGTTGCCGAACGGCGGCGGGAACATCCGCAGTCGCCGGCGGGCCAGGCAGCCCCACATCTTGCCCTGCCAGTCGACGTAGCCGTCGACGAACACGTGGGCCTCCGGCGGGCCGGGGATGAGCTCCTGGAGGACGACCTCGTGACCGGCCTCCGCCATCTGGCCGAGCAGCTCGGTGGCCTGGGCGCGGCTGCGCAGCCGCAGGCCCTTGACCCCGAAGTGCTTGGCGAAGCGCTGTGAGTCGATCGGCTTGAGGAACGAGCCGCAGAGCTGCTCGTCGGGGACCGGGTCGAGGTCCGCCGGGACGCGGGCCCGGAAGGTCCGAGGTGCCGGGACGCCGTGGACCGCGGTCACGTCGCCGAACTGCGCCTTGTCGACCAAGGCGTGCAGCACCGAGAGCGGCGGCACGACCGCCCGATGGCGCTCGGCGGCCCGCTCGGGCAGCGACGCCAGCGCGATCGCCCAGTTGTCCGTGCAGGGGAAGAGCACGGTGCGCTCCCACGGTAGCCCGTCGAGGTAGGCGGCGAGCCGCTCGCCGCTCGGGGCGTCGTCGATCGCGCCCGGCGCCGCGCGGTGGTAGCGCGAGCGGCGCACGAGCGGCATCGCCTGGCCGGGCACCCAGGTCTCGACTCCGGCACGTCCCAGCGCCCGCAGGACGGCCAGCGCCGTGACGTCGCCGCCGAAGACGAGGGCCGGGGGTTGGCTGATGCTCATTGGAGCGGTGCTCCTTGCCGACGCGATGTACGTCAGGGGCCCGCGGTCAAGACCGCGCTGCCCTCGCCCACCAGGATTCCCCTGGACCACCCATCTGACGCTTGGGTCCGTGAACCGTACCGCGGATCGCCTACCGTACGGTGAGGTTCCCCGTGGACCGATCCGCTCCTGCCGTCACAAAGCGAGCACCTACCCCACCAGAAGTGCGGCTGCAGTACTAGGCCGGGCTCCGGCTCAGGCGCCCACCGCGCCGGCCGTCCGGCCCTCCCAGGCGGCCAGGGCGTTGCGGTAGCG
>DASQTE010000376.1:0-4627 GCA_035642035.1 Blastococcus sp. | reverse complement strand
CGCTCGCCGGCCACGTGCCGGACCGTGCTCCGCTCAAAGGTGACCTCGCGAGCTCGGTCACCCCTCGTCCTTGCCGGCTGCATGCGCGGCGGCCAGGCGGGCGACCGGCACGCGATGCGGGGAGCACGAGACGTAGTCCAGCCCCAGCGGCGCCAGCCCGAGGATCGAGGCCGCGTCCCCGCCGTGCTCGCCGCAGATCCCGAGCTTGATGCCCGGCTTCACCGACCGCGCCTTCTCGACGGCGATGGAGACCAGGGCGCCCACGCCGTCGGGATCGAACTCCGCGAAGGGGCTGGCCGACAGCAGGCCTTCGCCGATGTAGTGCGCCAGCAGCCGGCTCTCGACGTCGTCCCGCGAGAACCCGAACGTCATCTGCGTCAGGTCGTTGGTGCCGAAGGACAGGAAGTCGGCGTGCTCGGCGAGGCGGTCGGCCATGAGCGCCGCCCGCGGCGTCTCGACCATGCTGCCGACGAGGTACGGCACCCGGACGCCGGTCTGGCGCTCGACCCGGTCGGCGGCCCGCTGGACCTGCCCGATCGCCAGCACCAGCTCCTGCGGGATCGACACCAGCGGGATCATCACCTCGAGCGAGGGTGTGATGCCCTCGGCGGAGACGGCGACCCACGCGGAGAACAGCGCCTCGGCCTGGGCGGGGTAGAGCTCCTCGTTGAGCAGCGCCAGCCGCACGCCGCGCAGGCCCAGCATCGGGTTGACCTCGCGCAGCTCCGCCGCCCGGCGGGCGTGGCCGGGGTCCTCGTACTGCTCGTCGTGGGGCAGGAACTCGTGCAGCGGAGCGTCGAGCAGCCGCACGGTGATCGGCCGGTCGCCGACCGCCCGCAGCAGGGCCGTGAAGTCCTCCCGCTGGGCGTCGGTCAGCGCGCGCAGCGCCTGCCGGTGCGCTTCGTCGTCCTCGGCCAGCAGGAAGCTGCGCACGACGGGCAGCCGGTCGCCGAGGAACTGGTGCTCGGTGCGGCACAGGCCGATGCCCTCGGCACCCAGGCGCATCGCGACGTCGGTCTCGCGCGCGGTGTCGGCGTTGGTGCGCACCCCCAGCTGCCGTTCGGTGTCCGCCCAGGCCAGCAGGCAGTCCAGCTCCGCCGGGGGCTCCGCCGGGCGGATGTCGATGCCACCGACGTAGATCCGGCCGCTGCGGCCGTCGACGGTCACCAGGTCGCCCTCGTGGAGGGTCTGCCCGCGGGCGGTCACCGTTCCCCGCTCGCGGTCGATGGACAGCTCGGTGACCCCGCAGACGGCGGGCTTGCCGGCACCCCGGGCGACCACGGCGGCGTGCGAGGCCAACCCGCCGGCGGTGGTGACCACCGCCGACGACGCGATCAGGGCGGGGATGTCCCCGGGCGTGGTCTCCGTCGAGACCAGTACGGTGGCCACCCCGCCGGCGGTCAGCTCGAGGGCACGCTGCGCGCTCAGGGCCACCAGGCCGGAGGCCGCCCCCGGCGAGGCGGCGAGCCCCTCGGCCAGCTGCTGCTCCGCGCCCGTCAACCGCAGCTGGGCGTGCAGCAGCTCCTGCACCACCGACGGCCGTACCGACCGCACCGCGGACGCCCGCTCGATCGTCCCCGCGTTGGCGAGGTCGACCGCCACCCGGAGCCCGGCGAGCGGGCTGGGGTGGTCCAGCGCGGCGGCGCTGAGCAGAGCCAGCTTGCCGTCCCGCAGCTCGAAGGTGACGTCGGCGACCGCGCGGAAGTGGTGCTCCAGCGTGGCCAGCGTGTGCCGTAGGAGGTCGGTCCCGCCGGGCATCGCCGACAGCGGTTCACCGGCGCCGGCGGCGACCTTGCGGCTCACCCCGCGGTGGAAGGTGCCGTGCGGCTGCAGCGCGCCGGTGTCGGGGTCCCGGCTGATCGCGGTGCCGTGCCCGGACCGCTCCCAGGGACCGACGTGCAGGGCCTGCACGTGCAGCGCCAGGCCGAGGTCGTCGGGCAGGTGCTGCGCCCGGCGGGCCCGCCGACCGCGCGGGGAGTCCCAGCGTCGCAGCACGGCCTGAGCGGCCAGTGCCAGCTGCTCGGCGGGGTCGTCGGGGAACGGCGCGCTGCCCTTCTGGGCGATCAGCTCGAGCAGCCCGGTGACCCCGGCGTCACCCTCGACGTCGGCCACCACGTCGTCGATGTCGTCGGGATCGACGTCGAGGGCGTCCACCGCGATCAGCCTGAGCACCGTCGTCCAGACCTCGTGCAGCTTCTGCTCGCGGCCGATGAGGTCGGCGATCGCGTCCGCGTTGCCCAGGTTGACCCCGAGCGCGGGCAGGTCCGGCGGCAGCCCCGTGGCGAGCACGGGTGCGCTCGGTACGAGACGCAGCAGCAGCGGCCGGTCGGTCGACCCCACGGTGCGGCCGGTGAGCTCCTCGACCAGGTCGACCGCCTCTCGGGCGACGGCGACGTCGGCGAGCTCCCGGGCGCGGCTGACCGGCACGGTCACGCCGGTGACGGTCGGCAGGCCGAGGGCGACGAGGCGGTCCATCTGGTCGCCGTGGACCCCCAGCTCCTCGGGCCCGAGGCCGCGGACCCGCCCCTGCCCGTACGGGACCAGGCTCGCGACGCGGACCGGCACCCCCACCCGGGACGGCATCAGACCTTCTGCCCCCGGACGAGCTCCGCTTCCAGGCGCTCGTCCTCGGCGCGGCTGATGCCGAGCAGCAGCAGAAGTTCCTGGTGCAGGTGCATCCACACCGTGTGGTAGGAGCGGGAGAGCGGCGAGGTGAGCGCGCTCGGGTCGCCGTCGTCGAGCTTCTCCAGCGCCGCGGTGAGGTCGTCGCGGTAGTGCCCCAGCCGGGGCTGCGCGTCGGTCATGCGGCGCAGGATGCGACCGATGCTGTCGTCCACGTCGTCGAGCCGGTCGCGGACGCTGGCGTCGTAGGCGGGATCGCCGTGGTCGTTCGGCTGGCCGTCCGGGCGCAGCTGCCACGCCGAGCAGATCTCCCGCAGCTCGTGGTTCACCGGCAGGAACTTCTCGAACAACGGGCGGAGCGCCTTCTCCTCGTCACCGCCGGGTGGCAGGCGGAGGGCCTGCTGGGCAGCGGCGGTGCCCTCCGGCGTCGGCATGATCAACGGGCCCTTGGCCATGGCCAGCCCGGCGTCGACCAGCTTCTGCTGCTCCGGCGAGACAGCGCCCCGGTGCATGCCCAGGATCACCAGTTCGACGAGCGCGTCGCGTGTCGTCCCGTCGAGGGGATCGGGGGCGGTGGCGTCGGTCATGCCTGCGGCTCCTGTCGTCGAGGGCTCGGCTCCCCGGGGCGGCCCACGGGGTTGTGACAGGCGCCATAGTCACAGTTAGAGGAGAGACGGTCAAGAAACCCCGCGAGTGCCCGACGGTGGTCTTGCCGCGGGTCCTCCCTCGACTTTATGGTCTCGCCATCAAGTAAGACGCAGGACGGGTCGTCGCGCCCGCCCGGGAGGAGGGCCGAGATGACCGCCGAAGGAATGCGGGCCGCCGAAGAGCTCGCGGAGCGGTACGCGGAGGTGGTGGCGAGCCTCGGTCCGGACGAGTGGGCGCGCCCCAGCCGCTGCACGGGGTGGACGGTGCAGGACCTGGTCGCGCACACCGGCTCGAACTTCCGCGTCCTGGCCGAGCCGCCGGACCCCTCGGCCCCCGCCCCGCAGGTGGACACGGCCGAGCAGTTGCAGGACCTGCTGGTCGCGCAGCGGCGCGGCTGGTCGAGTGCGGACGTCGCCGCGGAGTTCCGGGACAACGTGAAGCCGGCCCTGGGAGCACTGGCGGCGATGCAGGACGAGCCGCTCGCCTCGGGTTCGATCACCCTGACCGATCTCGGCACCTACCCCATGCACGCACTCGCGGACGCGTTCGCCTTCGACCTGTGGTGCCACCTGACCGTCGACCTGCTCGCCCCCACGGGTCCGGTGGAGCGCCCGCAGCCGAAGGCCACGGACGAGCTGCTGGGCCCCGCCGTGGGCTGGATGCTCACCGGCCTGCCCCAGATGTGCCCCTCGGTGTCGACCGTGCTCGACCGGCCGCTCGGCATCCGGCTGACCGGCCCTGGTGGGGGTGAGTGGACGCTCCTGCCGGGTGAGCCTGCGCTCACCGTCGTCCCGGGCCTGCAGGACCCGGCCGCCACGGCGACGTCGGCGACCGTCGACTTCGTGCTCTGGGGGACCACCCGGACGCCCTGGCGCGACTCGGTCGAGGTGGTCGGGGACGCGGAGTACGCCGGGCGTGTCCTGGACCGGGTGGACATCGTCTGAGCCGCCCGGACACGGACGGACGGACATCATGCGGACCCGGGCGGTCGAGGTGCGGCTCGCCGCGGACGCCGCCTCGGGATCAGCCGGGGACCCGTTCGCGGACGAAGGAGCCCGGCGCCGGTTCGAGCGCCGGGTGGTCGGCGGAGCCGGCCGAGGGTGGCGCCGGGACCTCGTCCCCGGAGCGAGGCAGCACCCAATCCGACCAGGCCTCCCACCAGCTGCCCGTGTGGCGCTCGGCCGAGTCGCGCCAGGCGTGCGGGTCGGGTCCGGGCTCGGGCCCCGTCCAGTAGCTGGCCTTGGCGTTGCCCGGCGGGTTGACCAGGCTCTGGATGTGCCCGGCGTTGCTCAGCACGAAGGTGGTGGGCCCGGAGAGCAGTTGCGTGGTCCGGTAGCAGCCCTCCCACGGCGTCAGG
>DASQTE010000375.1:0-2902 GCA_035642035.1 Blastococcus sp. | reverse complement strand
CGCTGTCAGGAGCCAACCTTCGAATCAACCCAAACGGGACACGAACCTGTCGGGCTTGCAACGCGGCGAACCAGCGGGCGTTCCGGGAGCGCCAGCGCGTCCGCCACGATCCCTGACTGTCCTTCGACGAATAGCAGATCTCGCACCGTCGCCTAGCGAGTGCCGCCTAGCGAGTGCGGTGACTACCCCTCTGCCACCAATCCCCCATAGGATCCGTTATGTTAACCGGCTCCGCCCCACCGCCGTCTGGGGGGCGGTAGGATCCCGTCGATGGCTGCCTCTGCTGATCAGGTCCTGATCGTGCTGCTGTCGGCGCTCGTCGGCTACGGCGGCAAGTTGGCACAGCACTGGTGGACGGCCAGGCGGGCGCAGCAGCAGGAAGACGCGGCGCTGTGGTCGCTGCACCGACAGCAGTTCCATCTTCCCCTGCGGGATGCCGGACGGCAGCTGGAGTCCAGGCTCTCCGAGCTGGCCGGGATCTACCGGGGGGAACCGAGCCAGCACACGCCCGGGTCGTTGAACGGTGACTTCCGTGAGCTCTACCTCCTCAGCCGGGACGAGCTCCTCTGGAGCGGGGATGCGCGCCCGAGCATCCTGGACAGCGACGGGGACCAGCCGCGGCGAGACGACCAGGCCGTGCAGGGGCTGCGGAAGCGCATGTGCTACGAGCTGACCCTGGCCACCAGCGCGCTGTACTGGACCGCCCGGTACCTTGCCTACGCCAGGCTCGTGCATCTTCACCTCAGCGGCGGTGGGTCGAACCTGGACGAGGCCGATCAGGAGGGCCTTGACCGGTTGATCGCCGATGTGGGGGCGGCGCTCCAGGGCAAGGGCGGCGCGGGAATCTTCTCCGAGCAGCAGGACTCGATCGCGGAGATGATGGTCGACACCGACGGGAAGGTCCTGTCCCACTACGAGTTCCGGCGGAGGCTCCTGGAGCTGCCGGGCTGGGAGCAGTTCACCGCCCTGTTCCTGTTCCTCATTTCAGAGGACGACCAGCTCGACATCGAGGCGCTTGACGAGCCCGAGAAGCACCGTGCCCGCTTCGTGGCCAAGCTGCGCCACGAGGTCGACGCCACCATCAGGGCGCTGGCGCAGCTGGAGAGACGGCTCACCGAGATCTGCGGATCGCGGACGCGCTGAGACGGGACACCGGCATGACTCGGATGTTCGCGACCGCGGTGCCAGGGCTGGGGCCGATGGTCGGCCGGGAACTGGGCCGCCTTCCCGGTGTCGTGGCGCGGGATTCGGGGTTCGACGGGCGGTCCGATGTGGTGCTGTTCGAGGCGGAACGCGGGAGCCGGTCGGCGGTCGTCGACCTCGGGCTCGCCGAGGACGTGTTCGTCGAGGTCGGCCGGACGCTCCGGTCCGACGGGGACCGGCCCGGCTGGATCGCGGGCCGGGTGTGGCGGCCGGAGCGTGTCCAGCGGGCGCTGTCGGTCTGGGCCGAGGAGGTCCGGCCGTTGTCGGGGGCGATGACGTTCCGGGTGATCGCCAGGGTCCTGCAGGAGCGTTCCTTCCTGCGGACCGAGCTGCGGCAACAGGTGACCAGGGCGGTCCAGCGGGATCGGCCCAGGTGGCGGGTCGAGGACCCGGCCCAGGTCGAGGTGTGGGTGATCGAGTATGCGGCGGGGCGGTTCGTGGTCGGGCTTCGCCTCTCCGACCAGCGGATGCGTCAGCACGACGGCCGGGTCGTGGAGCGTGAGGGCGCCCTGCGGCCGACGGTCGCCCGGGCCATGGTCGCCCTCGCGGGCGAGCCAAGGGGGGTGCTGCTCGACCCCTGCTGCGGCTCGGGGACGATCCTTGGCGAGGCGCTGGTGGCCGGCTGGCGGGCCCGGGGCCTCGACATCGATACCGAGGCGGTGCGAGCCGCCCGGCGGAACGCCCCGGGCGCCGACGTTCGCGTGGGTGACGCCCGCGGCCTGGAGGTGGCCGACCACGGCGTCGGGACGAGCGTGTCCAATCTGCCCTTCGGGCAGCGGTACGGCGTCCAGGGGGACCCGGACGGCTGGCTGCGGTCGGTGCTCGGGGAGCTGGCCCGGGTGACGCGTCCGGGCGGCCGGGTGGTGCTGCTGCACCCGCGGCTCCCCCACCCGGTGGTCCCGGGGACCTTGCGCATGCGGGACCGGGTGCGGATCCGGCTCCTCGGCCTGGAGACCACGATCTGGGTGTACGACCGCACCGGCTGAGCCGCCGAGTGGGATGCTGAGAGACGACGGGAGGAGGTCGGGCATGGCGTTCGAGCGGTATCTGGCCGAAGAGGTGGCCATCGATCACGGCGACGGGGTGATCTCGCGGCGGGAGGCGTTGCGGCGGCTGGGGCTCCTCGGTCTGGGCGTCCCGGCGGCGTCGGCGCTGCTGGCCGCGTGCGGTGACGGCGACGGGGCCGGCTCGACGGCGACGACGGCGACCTCGGGGGCGGCGGCGGCGCCGCCGGGGCCGGTGGTGGAGACCGAGGCGGTGACCTTCCCGGGGCCGGAGGGGCGGACCCTGCAGGGGGCGTGGGCGGCGGCCGACCAGCCGGGCGGGGCCGTGCTGGTGATCCACGAGAACCGCGGGCTCACCGACCACATCCGCTCGGTCGCCGGCCGGCTGGCCGGCAGCGGCTACTCGGCGCTGGCCATCGACCTGCTCTCGGCCGAGGGCGGGACCGCCGCCCTGGGCGACGAGGCCGCGGCGATGGCCGCGCTCAGCGGCGCCCCCCAGGAGCGGTTCGTGGCCGACATGCGGGCCGGCCTGGACGAGCTGGAGCGGCGGGCCTCCGGGCAGAAGCTGGGGGCGATCGGGTTCTGCTTCGGCGGCGGCATGGTCTGGACCCTGCTGGCCGCGGGTGAGCCGCGGCTGGGCGCGGCGGCGCCGTTCTACGGGCCGTTGCCCGAGGGGGCCGACTTCTCCGGCTCCC
>DASQTE010000374.1:0-6477 GCA_035642035.1 Blastococcus sp. | reverse complement strand
ACGCTGAAGCCGGGCAAGGACGTCCTCGAGCTCGCGGTGACCGACGCCGACAAGGGCAGCGCCCTGCGCCGGCTGGCGGACGAGCTCGGCGCCGTCGCAACCCTCTACCTCGGCGACGACCTGACCGACGAGGACGCCTTCTGCGCCCTGGGTGCCGACGACGTCACCGTCAAGATCGGGGACGGCGAGACCGCGGCCCGTCACCGGGTCCCGGACACAGCAGGCGCGGTGGCCCTCCTCGAGTTCCTGGCCGACCTGCTCGCCTGAGGCTTCCCCGCGCGCCGTGTCGCGCGGAACCCGAGAGGACGAAGGTCCCGAGGCGCCGGTCGGCTGCCCGGCCATGTCGACAACGGGCGGGAATGGCGACGTCGCCGTCGCGAATGCCATTCACCGGGACCGGTCACCGTTCGGCCGTATCGACAAATGTGGTCGAGAAATGCGTCGACCGGGCATCGGCATCACATTTCGGACGGTTCCGGTCCTCCGGTCCCGCATTCCTCGCCGGAGTCACCACACTCTCCGTGTCACCACATCCGGCACATGCGCCACTTCCCTCCAGGACGGTCCACCGTGAACGCCACTCCCCCCTCCCCCGCGCCCGGGCGGCGAGCCGGCTGGTTCGCCGACCGTCCGCTGGCCGTCAAGTTCGGCGTCCTCCTCGGGATCGTCGTCGCGGCCTTCGGCGGGCTCGTCGGCGCGATGCTCGTCGGCAATGCCGGCGTGCGCGACGCCGATCACCGGCTCATGTCCCTGGAGCACGCCCAGGCGCTGGTCCTCCAGCTGGACACCCGGGCCAGCGAGCTCAAGGTCGACGGCTTCAAGGCCATCGTCCGGGAGGACCCCGCCGAGCAGCTCCCGGAGCTCGCCGACGACATCGCCACGCCCGAGGCCCTGCTCGCCGATCTCGCCGAGTTCGAGCTGACCGGCGCCAGTGCCGCTGCGGTCGGCGAGCTCGAGGCCAGCTACGGCGCCTACACCACCGCCATCGCGGCCTTCGTCGACAGCGCCGTCGCCGACCAGGCGGCCACGCGACTGCGGTGGGAGGAGATCCAGGTGGCGAACGACCTGACCGACGGCGCCGTCAGCACGGCGAAGGAGGAGCTCGAGGTGGCCACCGCCGCCGCCGAGCGGGACCTGCTGCAGTCGATCGACCGGTCGCAGACGATCAGCCTCGTGGTGGCCCTCGTCGGGATCGTCCTGATCGGGATCGTCAGCTGGGCGACCCTCCGGTCGATCACCCGCCCGGTCCGGGCGGTCAAGAAGTCGCTGACCGCGCTGGCGGCAGGCGACCTCACCTCCGCGACCGGGATCCGCTCCCGCGACGAGCTCGGGCAGATGGCGGCCTCCCTCGACTCCGCACAGGCCGCGCTGCGCGAGGTCATGGCGACGGTCGTGGGCTCGGCGGACGCGGTCGCCGCGTCGTCGGAGGAGCTGTCGGCCTCCTCCGGGCAGATCGCTGCGTCGGCGGAGGAGACCTCCGCGCAGTCCGGTGTGGTCGCGTCCGCGGCCGAGGAGGTCTCCCGCAGCGTCGAGACCGTCGCCGCGGGTGCCGAGCAGATGGGTGCCTCCATCCGGGAGATCGCGTCGAACGCCGCCGAGGCCAGTGAGGTCGCCAGCCGGGCGGTCGAGGCCGCCGCGACGACGAAGGCCACGGTCGACAAGCTGGGACAGTCCTCCGCCGAGATCGGCAACGTGGTCAAGGTGATCACGAGCATCGCCGAGCAGACCAACCTGCTGGCGCTCAACGCCACCATCGAGGCCGCGCGCGCCGGGGAGGCCGGCAAGGGCTTCGCGGTCGTCGCCAACGAGGTCAAGGAGCTCGCCCAGGAGACGGCGAAGGCGACGGAGGACATCGCCAAGCGGGTGCTGGCCATCCAGGGAGACACCACCGCTGCGGTGGCCGCGATCGACGAGATCTCCGCGGTCGTCGCGCAGATCTCCGACCGGCAGACCACGATCGCCAGCGCGGTGGAGGAGCAGACGGCGACGACCAGCGAGATGTCGCGCTCGGTGCAGGAGGCCGCCGGCGGCACCGGCCAGATCGCCGCCAACATCACCGGGGTGTCCTCCGCGGCGGAGTCCACCACCCAGGCGCTGGGCCAGACCCGCATCGCAGTTGACGAGCTGTCCCGCATGGCCGCCGACCTGCGCACCAGCGTCGGGCGCTTCCGGTACTGATCCTTCCGCGGGAAGAGGGCGGCGACCGGGCGACCGGTCGCCGCCCTCTCGTCCATTTCCGCGGACGTCGGAAATACCGTCAAGTCGACAGCGCGAATGCCGTGACCGACCAATCTCCGCCATTCGACGGCGACACGTCTGGCATGGGAACGAGCGCGGCCGGAAGTGCCCTAACGTCACACCCGTCACAGAGGCATCACTCGACGGATCCGCCTGTGCGATCCGTCCGGCGCGACGAAGCCCCGCCCGCCTCGCACGTCCCTTTCCCCAGGAGTTCCCACATGACCGCATCCGCCCTGCCCGCCCGAACCGGTCGGGCGCGCTGGTTCGCCGACCGTCCGATCGCCGTCAAGATCGGGTCCGCGGTCGCCGTGCTCGCCCTCGTCGCGATCGGCATGACCGTCCTCGCGGTGGCGCGCCTGGGTGCCGTCGAGGCCGCGTCCACCCGCATCAACGAGAACGTCGTGACCCTCGCAGACCTGGCGAACATCCAGCGCTCGTGGCAGGGCGACCGCTCCCGCTACAACTCGCTCGCGCTGGCCGATGCCGGGACGCAGGCGGCCGTGCGGGCCGACCTGGCCGAACGCCGCACCACCCTGGACGGGCAACTGGACGCCTACGCCGAGGTGACGGTGAACAAGGAGGCGTTCGAGGTCTTCCGCGGCCACGTCGACGAGTACTACGCCGTCGCCGACGGTCAGCTGGTCCCGGCGGCCGCCGCGGGTGACCTGGCCACCGCCGGTCGGCTCATCACCGGCCCGCTGCAGGCCTCCTCCGACAGGATCATGGAGGAGTACAACGCCATGCAGGAGCGGCGCGTGGCCGCCGGCCAGGCCGACACCGACAACGCCACCTCGATCGTCGACACCGCCCGGGTGATGCTGTGGACGGCCCTGGGCCTCGGCGTCGCGGTGGCGGGTGGCCTGACCGTCCTGGTGGTGCGCCAGATCGTCTCCACGGTCCGGTCGGTGCAGCGGTCGGTGGAGGCGCTGGCCGAGGGTGACCTGACGGTGTCGCCCGAGGTGCGTTCGCAGGACGAGGTGGGCCGCATGGCGGCCGCCCTGGGCGAGGCCCAGACGAGCCTGCGGTCGGTGCTCGGCTCGGTGGCCGCCTCGGCCGACGCGGTCGCCGCGTCGTCGGAGGAGCTGTCGGCGTCCTCGGCGCAGATCTCGGCGTCGGCCGAGGAGACGGCGGCCCAGTCCGGGGTCGTGTCCAGCGCCGCCGAGGAGGTCAGCCGCAGCGTGCAGACCGTCGCCGCAGGCGCGGAGCAGATGGGCGCCTCCATCCGGGAGATCGCCTCCAACGCCGCCGAGGCGTCCGAGGTCGCCGCCCGCGCCGTCGTCGCCGCCGGGACCACCACGGCCACGGTCGCCAAGCTGGGCGAGTCCTCGGCCGAGATCGGCAACGTCGTCAAGGTCATCACGAGCATCGCCGAGCAGACCAACCTGCTGGCGCTCAACGCCACCATCGAGGCCGCGCGGGCCGGGGAGGCCGGCAAGGGCTTCGCGGTCGTCGCGAACGAGGTCAAGGAGCTGGCGCAGGAGACCGCCAAGGCCACCGAGGACATCGCGCGCCGGGTGCAGTCGATCCAGGGCGACACCACCGCCGCCGTGGCCGCGATCGAGGAGATCAGCTCGATCGTCGCGCAGATCTCCGACCGGCAGACCACGATCGCCAGCGCGGTCGAGGAGCAGACCGCCACGACCCACGAGATGTCCCGCTCGGTGCAGGAGGCCGCCGGCGGCACCACCGAGATCGCCAGCAACATCACCGGCGTCTCGACGGCCGCCGACTCCACCACGCAGGCCCTGACGCAGACGCAGACGGCCGTGGAGGAACTGTCCCGGATGGCCGCCGGCCTGCGCACCACCGTCGCCAACTTCACCTACTGAACCGACGACGGTTGCCGCACCCGCTCGACGGGTGCCGATAACCCCTCACGGCGGCCGGGCCGCCGGCGGATTGACCTTGAGTCCGCCGGTGGCCCGCCGATGACCCAACCGGACCCGGCTCCCAGCCCGGTCCGCGACGCACGAGAGAGAAGGCACCAACGGTGGACGGCCTGGACGACATCGTCGAAGAGTTCCTGGTGGAGAGCCACGAAAACCTCGACCAGCTGGACTCGGACCTGGTCGCCCTGGAGCAGGACCCCAACTCGCGCGAGCGGCTGTCCAGCATCTTCCGGACCATCCACACGATCAAGGGCACCAGCGGCTTCCTCGCCTTCAACCGGCTCGAGGAGGTCACCCACGTCGGGGAGAACATGCTGTCCCGGCTGCGCGACGGCGAGCTGGACCTGACCCCGGCGCGCACCAGCGTGCTGCTGCAGATGGTCGACACCGTCCGCTCGCTGCTCGCCTCGATCGAGGCCAGTGGCGGCGAGGGCGCGGTCGAGGTCGGCGGCGTCGTCGCGGCGATCACCGCGGCCATGGACGACGCCCCGGCAGCCGCCGCGCCGGTGATCCCGGCCCCCCGGGCGGCGGAGGTGGAGACCCCGGCCGAGGTGCCCGCCGCGGCTGCCGCGAAGGCTCCGGCCAAGAAGACGACCGCACGCAAGGCCGCCGCCCCGCGGGCGGCCACCCTGGCCGCCCCGGCGGAACCGGCGGAACCGGCCGTCCCGGCTGAATCGGCCGGCGCCTCGCTCGACGTGGCCCCCGTCGCCGAGCAGGCGGACGCGGAGGCGCCCGCTGCGGGTGCCGACGGCCAGGCCCGGCGTGGTGTCGCCGAGAGCACGATCCGCGTGGACGTCGACCTGCTCGACGAGCTGATGCTGCTGGTCGGCGAGCTCGTCCTGACCCGCAACCAGATCGTGCAGAACGTCGCGCGGCAGACCGACACCGACCTGATCCGCGCCTCCCAGCGGCTCAACCTCATCGCCAGCGAGCTGCAGGAGGGCGTCATGAAGACGCGCATGCAGCCCATCGACCACATCTGGTCGAAGCTGCCGCGCGTCGTCCGCGACCTCGGCCTCCAGCTGAAGAAGTCGATCCGCCTGGAGATGGAGGGCCGGGAGACCGAGCTCGACAAGACCCTGCTCGAGGCGGTCAAGGACCCGTTGACCCACCTCGTCCGCAACTCGGTGGACCACGGGATCGAGTCCCCCGAGGACCGGCGGAAGGCCGGCAAGCCCGCCGAGGGCGTCCTCACCCTCCGCGCCCGGCACGAGAGCGGACAGGTCGTCGTCGAGGTCGCCGACGACGGCGCCGGCATCGACCCGGTGAAGCTGGGTGCCAAGGCCGTCCAGCGCGGCCTGGTGACGCCCGACGCCCTCAGCCGGATGAGCCCGGCCGACATCCTCCAGCTGATCTTCCTGCCCGGTCTCTCCACCGCCGCGGCGGTCACCAACGTCTCCGGCCGCGGCGTCGGCATGGACGTCGTCAAGACCAACATCGAGTCGATCGGCGGCACCATCGAGGTCGAGTCCGACGCGGGCGTGGGCACCGTCTGCCGGCTGCGCATCCCGCTGACCCTCGCGATCGTCCCGGCGCTGACCGTCGAGTGCGCCGGCGACCGCTACGCCATCCCGCAGATCAGCCTGCAGGAGCTCGTCTCCCTCGACGCCGAGAAGGCCGCCAACGCGGTCGAGGAGGTCGGCGGCGCACAGGTCTACCGGCTGCGGGGCGAGCTGCTCCCCCTCGTCCGGCTCACCGACGTGCTGGGCCTGACCTCCGAGCGGCACGACGGCCACGTGGTCATCGCGGTGCTGCGGTCCGAGGGCCGGCGGTTCGGCCTGGTCGTGGACCGGGTCATCAACACCGAGGAGATCGTCGTCAAGGCCGTCGGTGGCCAGATGAAGGCGATCGGGCTCTACTCCGGCGCCACCGTCCTCGGTGACGGCACCGTCGCCCTCATCCTCGACGTCCAGGCGCTGGCCCGCCGCGCCCTGCGCGCCGAGACCAACGAGCGGCAGGACTCGCAGAAGGCCGCCGCCCACGCCGCCGCGGCCGGCGAGACCGACCGGCAGCGCATGCTGCTGGCGGCCATCGGTGGCGGGCGCCGGGTGGCGATCCCGCTCGACACGGTCACCCGCCTCGAGCAGGTGCGCACGGAGTCGGTGGAGAAGGTGGGCAACCGGGAGGTCGTGCAGTACCGCGGGGCGATCCTGCCGATGGTCCGGCTGGACCGGCACCTCGGCGCCTACGGCGAGACCGACCGCGAGGTCCTCGAGGTCATCGTCTACAGCGACCACGGCCGCAGCGTCGCCATCGTCGTGGAGGAGATCCTCGACATCGTCGACGGCGAGGCCGCCGTCCGCAGCGACATCGACGACCTGGGCCTGCTCGGCTCCGCCGTCCTCGG
>DASQTE010000373.1:0-3489 GCA_035642035.1 Blastococcus sp. | reverse complement strand
GGAGACGCTGAAGACCTTCGAGCCGCTGACGGACGAGGCGCTCGAGGAGAAGCTCGCGCGGGCCGCCGCGGCCGCGCGGAGCTACCGGCGCACCACCCCGCAGCAGCGGGCCGGCTGGCTGCGGTCGGCCGCCGACGTGCTCGACGCCGACACCGACGCGGTCGCCGAGCTCATGGTCACCGAGATGGGCAAGACGCTGGCTGCGGCGAAGGCGGAGGTCGGCAAGTGCGCCAAGGCGCTGCGCTGGTACGCCGAGCACGGCCCCGCGATGCTCGAGCCCGAGCCCAAGGACGCCGACGCCGTCGGGGCGCAGCAGGCCTACGTCGTCCACCAGCCGGTCGGCGTCGTCCTGGCGATCATGCCGTGGAACTTCCCGCTCTGGCAGGCGATGCGGTTCGCCGCACCGGCGCTGATGGCCGGGAACGTCGGGCTGCTCAAGCACGCGAGCAACGTGCCGCAGACGGCGCTCTACCTGGAGGAGCTGTTCCGCAAGGCCGGCTTCCCGGACGACGTCTTCCAGACCCTGCTGATCGGGTCCTCGGCCGTCGAGAAGGTGCTGCGCGACGACCGGGTCGCCGCTGCAACGCTCACCGGCAGCGCCCCTGCCGGGCAGTCGGTTGCCTCGATCGCCGGTGACGCGCTCAAGAAGACGGTGCTCGAGCTCGGCGGCAGCGACCCGTTCATCGTCATGCCGTCGGCGAACCTGGAGAAGGCGGCCGAGGTCGCCGTCACCGCCCGCAACCAGAACAACGGGCAGAGCTGCATCGCGGCCAAGCGGTTCTTCGTCCACCGCGACGTCGCCGAGGAGTTCACCCGGCTGTTCGCCGAGAAGATCGGGGCCCTCACCGTCGGGGACCCGATGGCGGAGGACACCCAGATCGGGCCGCTGGCCACCGAGTCCGGCCGCGACGACGTGGAGAAGTACGTGGACGACGCCGTCGCGAAGGGCGCGACGGTCCTTGTCGGCGGCAAGCGGGTCGACCGGCCCGGCTGGTTCTACGAGCCGACCCTGCTCAGCGGGATCACGCCGGAGATGGACCTCTACTTCGAGGAGGTGTTCGGCCCCGTGGCCGCGCTGTTCACCGTCGACTCCGTCGGCGAGGCGATCGAGATCGCGAACAGCCACCCGTACGGGCTCGGGGCGAACCTCTGGAGCGAGGACGAGCAGGAGCGGGCGGAGTTCATCGCCGACGTCGCCTCTGGCATGGCCTTCGTGAACGGGATGGTCACGAGCTACCCGGAGCTGCCCTTCGGCGGCGTGAAGCAGAGCGGCTACGGCCGGGAGCTCACCGAGGTGGGCATGCGCGAGTTCATGAACGCCAAGACGGTGTGGATCGGGCCGCCGAGCGACGAGCACGCCGGCGGCGACACCGCGGGCGCAGCCTCGGAGTGAGGGCGCGCGGGGGTCTGGTCCACGGGCCCCTGCGCGGGAAGACTCGGCCGCGTGCCGGGACTAGTGCAGTCGGGACTGCCAGTCGGCCGGCACCCGGCCGCGCGGTCCGGGTACGGGCTGGTCGACGGGGTGGTTCTCCGGCGGCGCGAGGGCCGCACCGGCCACCTGCTGCTCCGTCGAGAAGTCCCAGAACCAGTCCTCACCCGGCTCGAAGCTGCGCACCACCGGGTGACCGGCGGACCCGGCGTGACCACGTGCGTGCCGGCTGGGCGAGGAGTCGCAGCAGCCGACGTGCCCGCACTGCGCGCAGCGGCGGAGGTGGAACCACCACCCACCGTCCGCCTCGCACTCGACGCACCCGGTGCCCGACGGCGGCACCGAGGGGTCGATGGCCTGGCCGCTCATCCGTTTCCTCCCAGCTGAAAGGGACGCACATCGTGGAACCCGGGATCTACGGTACGGACGGCACCGACCCCGAGGAAGCCTCCGGCCTCCTCGAGGCGGAGGACACCCTCGAGGATCCGCGCGGCGTCCGCGACGTCCTCGACACGGGGTGGTCGCCACCGGAGCGACCGTGGGCGGTCGACGACTGGGGGACGACGGAGTCCGAGGAGTCGGCCGGCGAGAGCCTGGACGGCCGGCTCGCCCGGGAGCTGCCCGACCGGGACGACGGCGACGACGGCGACGGGCTGGGGGACAGCTCCGACAGCGACGGCGAGCTGCTCGACGACCAGGTGGGTGACGTGCGGGCCGGCCGGCTGGTCGACTCCGACGGCGGCGGCAGCGAGGACACCGACGACGAGCTGTGGGCCCGCGACGAGGGCATCGACGGCGCCGCCGCGTCCGCCGAAGAGGCCGCCGTGCACGTGGTCCGGGACCGCGACCTCTGAGAGGGGTGCGCCGGCGTCACCGGCGCGACTAGCGTTGTCCGCGGACCCTCCCGCCCCGCGCATGCCGGCGGCGAGCCCCTGGGGGAGGGCCACGACCAGGGTGGAGTCGCCAGATGGGCAAGCCGGTCCTCCTCAGCGTGGACGACGACCCCGGGGTCTCCCGTGCCGTCGCCCGCGACCTCCGCCGCAAGTACGGCGAGGACTACCGGGTGCTGCGGGCCTCGTCCGGTCCGGAGGCCCTCGACGCGCTGCGCGAGCTGAAGCTGCGCGGGGACACCGTGGTCGCGCTGCTCGCCGACTACCGGATGCCGGACATGAACGGCATCGAGTTCCTCGAGAAGGCGATGGACCTGTTCCCGCGGGCCCGCCGCGCGCTGCTCACCGCCTACGCGGACACCGACGCCGCCATCCAGGCGATCAACGTCGTCGACGTCGACGCCTACCTGCTCAAGCCGTGGGACCCGCCGGACGAGAAGCTCTACCCGGTCGTCGACGAGATGATCCAGTCCTGGCAGGACAGCCCCGACGCGGCGGTCGACGACGTCAAGCTCGTCGGTCACCGCTGGTCGGCGCCGTCCTTCCGGGCGCGGGACCTGCTCGCCCGCAACGCCGTCCCCTACCGCTGGTACAGCGCAGACGAGGCGGAGGGGCAGCGCCTGCTCGAGGCCGCCGACGCCGGTCCGGACGACGTCCCGGTGATCATCACGCCCGAGGGCGTCGTGCTCAAGGCGCCGACCGAGACGGAGCTGGCCACCGTCGTGGGCCTCAGCACAGCCCCCGAGTCGGACTTCTACGACCTGATCGTGGTGGGCGGGGGGCCGGCCGGGCTCGGCGCCGCCGTCTACGGCGCCTCGGAGGGGCTGCGGACGGTGCTCGTCGAGCGCGAGGCGACCGGCGGGCAGGCCGGGCAGAGCAGCCGGATCGAGAACTACCTCGGCTTCCCGAACGGCGTCTCCGGCGGCCAGCTGGCCGACCGGGCGCGCCGTCAGGCACGCAAGTTCGGCGCCGAGCTGCTGCTGACCCGTGACTGCGTCGCGCTGGAGGCGCACGGCTCGAAGCGGGTCCTGCGGTTCGACGACGGCAGCACCATCGGGGCGCACGCCGTCGTCCTGGCGACCGGGGTGTCCTACCGGAGCCTCGGCGTGCCCGGCGCCGACGGGCTGACCGGCCGGGGTGTCTACTACGGCTCGGCCATGACCGAAGCGG
>DASQTE010000372.1:0-3917 GCA_035642035.1 Blastococcus sp. | reverse complement strand
CCCGAGGCGGCCGCTGCCTATGACGCAGCGGTCGAGCGAGCCGGCAACGAGCCGGAGCGGGCGTTCCTGCGGAGACGCCGCGACGAGGTGCGGTCGAACTGACCGACGCCGCTCAACCGAGACCGAGCGCCACTGCCACCTCACTCCTCAGCACGAACAGCTCGACGGCGATGCGGTCGGGAGCACGCAGGTTCAGGTGATGGCCCAGGTCGGACTCGACCACCTCGGAGTGCTCCACGCCGTGCTGGTCGAGCCAGGCCGTCCATTCCTCGAGGTCCGCCACGGACGCGACCGCCAGCGCGACGTGGTCCATGCCCACTCGCGTCTCGTCGAACGATCCGGTGACGCTGCCGGCATGGTCCCGGAAGCCGACGACCGTCCCGGATCCGCGATGGACGCACACGGTGGCGCCCGGGACTTCGATGGCGACCTGGAATCCCATGACGGTCGTCCAGAACCACTGGGCCCGCTCCATGTCGGGGACGCTCAGGGACACGTGCGAGACGCCGGTGATCGACCGCATGCCGCATCGTCGCACCGGCCGGCCCCGCTCAGTCCCAGGAGCGGCGCTGCTTCTTCAGCTGGCCGCGCTGCTTCTTCGCCTCGATGCGGCGCTCCTGCGAGCCGCGGGTCGGCTTCGTCCGGCGGCGGCTCGGGGGCGATGGGGCCAGCGCCGCCCGGAGGACCGCGGCGAGCCGCTCCCGCGCGGCCTGGCGGTTGCGGAGCTGCTGGCGGTGCTCGCTCGCCGCGATGGTCAGGACGCCGTCGACCAGGCGGCTCCCGAGACGGGCCGCCAGCCGGGCGCGCTGCGGGTCGGTGAGGCCGGGGAGCTCCAGCGGCTCGACCGACAGCTCGACGCGGGAGTCGGCGGTGTTGACCCCCTGGCCACCCGGCCCCGACGAGCGGGAGTACCGCCAGCTCAGCGCCCCGGCGGGCACGACGACGGACCCGGTGACGGCGAGGTCACCGGCGGCGTCGTCCCCGGCCGGCATGCGCACAGTCTGGCCGACGCTCACACCGGGGCCCCCGCGAGCGGGCCGGGCTCGAGGTACTCGGCGGTCCAGCCCGGCACGCTGTCGGCCCACTCCCCCCGCTCGTCCGGGTGCACGCCCCGCAGGATGCGGCGCCACGTCAGGGCCCGGGCGAGCGGCGCGACCTGGAGCGCGAGGTCGCACTGCTCCCGCAGCGCCGCCGGGGTCCCGTACGGGGTCCACGGCTCGAGGTAGGCGTCCCGGAGCCGGCCGAGCGCCGGGTCGCCGGGGCGCAGGTCCAGTGCGCCGGCGGCCATGCGCAGGGCGACCAGCAGGCTGAGGAAGGGGTGCGAGACCGAGGCGTCGCCCCAGTCGAAGAAGCGGAACCGGCCGTCGGCGACGAACACGTTCGCGTCGTGCAGGTCGTCGTGCTGGAGGGTCGCCGGGATGCCGCCGCCGGCCAGGCCGCGGCAGGCCCTGGCGACGTCGTCGCGCCCGGCGGTCAGCCGCCGGCGCACGTCCGGGTCCAGGCCGCCGGGGCGGCCGACGAGCTGCGCCCCGTCGTCGGCCAGGAGGTCGTCGACGAGGTCGGGCAGGCGCTCGGGCCGGATGTCGGGGACGCCGCGGGCGAGGAGCGCGTCGGCGTGCGGGACGAGCGCGATCTGCAGCCGGGCGTAGGCCTGGAGCATGTCCTCCCAGGCGGCCGGACCGGCGCCGGTCTCGCGCAGGGTGGTGCCGCCGTCGGGCAGCAGCAGGAGGCGGCGCACCGGCTCGACCGCCAGCGGCACCAGCACGTGCTCGGGCACCCAGCCGCCCAGCGCACCGGCCAGGACCGGCTCCTGGGCCGATCCGGGCCCGACCGACTTCAGCCACGCGGCAGCGCCGCCGCGCAGGGGCAGGCGGAAGGCGGTGGACCAGGTGCGCACGTGCGGCTGCTGGGGCTCGCCGGCCGGCTCCAGCCCCGAGCGGGCCAGCTGCCCGGCGGCCCACTCCAGCGCCGCGGTCCGCCACCCGGGGTCCCGCCACGTGGCGATGCCGGTCGTCCCGCCGCTGGTCACCCGGCGACGTTAGGTGGTGCGGCCGGTCACGCGCACGCGGTTTGCCGAGGGAGGCTCGGCGTCGGGGACGACCGCGCCGGGGGATGATCCCCGGCATGCCTTCCCTCGCCGACGCGCTCGCCGCGGGCCCGGTCGTGCTGGACGGCGGGCTGTCGACCGAGCTCGAGGAGCGCGGCCACGACGTCTCCTCCGCGCTGTGGTCGGCCCGGCTGCTCCGCGACGACCCCGCCGCGATCGTGGCCGCGCACGCCGCCTTCGCCGCGGCGGGCGCGCAGGTGGCGACGACGGCGAGCTACCAGGCGACCGTCGAGGGGTTCGCGGCCGCGGGTGTGGCCGGCGACGCGGCCGCGCGGTTGATCGCGTCGTCGGTCGCGCTCGCCCGGGAGGGCCAGGGCGGGGCGGGCTGGGTCGCGGGCTCGGTCGGGCCGTACGGGGCGATGCTCGCCGACGGCTCCGAGTACCGCGGCGACTACGTCGACGCCGTGGGGGTGGCCGGGCTGCGTGCGTTCCACCGGCCGCGGATGGAACTGCTCGCGGCCGCGGGAGCCGACGTGCTCGCGTGCGAGACGGTGCCGGCGGCGGCCGAGGCCGAGGCGCTGCTGTCCGAGGCCGACGCGCTGGGCGTGCCGGTCTGGCTCTCGCTGACGACGGTGGTCGACGCCGAGGGCGTGGCGCGCACGCGGCGGGGCGAACGGGCCGCCGACGTGTTCGCGATGGCCGCGGACGTGCCGGCGGTGATCGCCGTCGGCGTCAACTGCACCGCACCCGCCGCGGTCGGACCGGCACTCGCCGCCGCGGCGGTCAGCGGGAAGCCGGTCGCCGTCTACCCGAACAGCGGCGAGGCGTGGGACGCGGACGCCCGCCGGTGGACGGGGACGCCGGGCATCTCGCCCGACGCCGTCCCCGGCTGGGTGGCCGACGGCGCCCGGCTGGTCGGCGGCTGCTGCCGCGTGCGGCCGCAGCACGTCGCCCGCATCGCGAGGATGATCAGCTGACCTGATCGTTCCGGCGCCCCTCAGAGGATGGGGTTGCCGCCCGTGACGGCGACCCGCGCGCCGGACACGTAGGACGCCTCGTCGCTGGCCAGCAGCACGTAGACCGGCGCCAGCTCGGCCGGCTGCCCGGCGCGGCCCATCGGCACCTGCTCGCCGAAGCTCTCCACCTTCTCCTCGGGCATGGTGGCCGGGATGAGCGGCGTCCAGATCGGGCCCGGGGCCACGCTGTTGGCCCGGATGCCCTTGTCGGCGTACATCTGCGCCAGGCTCGCGGTGAAGTTGGCGATGCCGGCCTTGGTCATCGCGTAGGGCGCCAGGTTCGGGCTCGGCATGTCGGAGTTCACGGACGACGAGTTGATGATCGCCCCACCCGGCGGCATGTGCGGGATCGCGTCCTTGGTCAGGGTGAACATCGCGCTGAGGTTCACCGCGACCGTGTGGTCCCACTCCTCGTCCGACACCTCGTCGAGGGTGTCGTGGCTCATCTGGAACGCCGCGTTGTTGACGAGGACGTCGACCTTGCCGAACTCCTCGACGGCCTTCGGGATGATCGTCCTGCAGTGCGCGCGGTCGGCCAGGTCACCGGGCACGAGCACGCAGCGGCGGCCGGCCTCCTCGACGTACTTCGCGGTGTCCCGGGCGTCCTCGTGCTCGTCCAGGTAGGAGATCAGGACGTCGGCACCCTCGCGGGCGAACGCGATCGCGACGGCGCGGCCGATCCCGCTGTCGCCACCGGTGATGACCGCCGCCTTGCCGGTCAGCTTCCCGGAGCCGCGGTAGCTCTCCTCGCCGTGGTCGGGCTTCGGGTCCATCTTGCCCAGGACGCCGGGCACGTCCTGCTGCTGCGCGGGCTGGGTCTCGGGGCGGGGTGACGACACGGGGTCCTCCGGGTG
>DASQTE010000371.1:0-5423 GCA_035642035.1 Blastococcus sp. | reverse complement strand
GTCGCCAGCGGCGCCAGCAGCCAGGCGACCGGCCCCGCCTCCGCCGCGACGCGGTCGTCCACCAGCACCCGGTCGCCGGCCCGGATGCCCAGCCGGCCGGCCAGCTCCGTGGCGGTGGTCGTCAGGCCCTCGAGCGTGAGGGACAGGCCGCCCACGAGCAGGCCGGGGTCGGTGGGCTCCGGGGGCTGGTGCGGGAAGAAGACGTCGCCGTGGCCGCGGACCTCCACCGCGAAGTCGCGGGCCGGTCCGGCGTAGCCGGTCATCCCCATGCCGAGCGGGTGCAGGGAGAGACCGAGCAGGTCGGGCAGGTCGAGCTCCTCCAGCGCGGGCAGCCGGTCCTGGTCGGCCAGGACGACGTCGACGTCGTCCAGCCGGCCCTCGTCCTCGGCGGCGGTGTCCACCACGGTGGCCCCGCAGCTCCAGGCGCCCAGGAGAACAGCGGCGGTCTGCCAGTGCACGGGCAGCGCGACCGCGACCGTGCTGCCGGGGCCGACGTCGAACTCGTCCTGCAGGAGGTTGGCCGTCTTGGCCACCCAGTTGGCCAGGGTGGTCGCGGACAGCTCGACCCGGGCGCCGGTGGCGTCGTCGTAGTGCGTGAGCAGGGGGGCGGCCGGCTCGCGGCGCACGGCCGCGGCCAGCAGGTCCGCGGGCAGGACCGCCGGCATCAGTTGATGCAGGTGGTGTCGGCAGCGGTGCGGGCGTCGGCGCCCTCGACGGGGACGGTCGGCTCGGCCACGTCGACAGCCTGCCCGATGCCGTTGAAGTCCGCACCGATGACCAGCTGGACGGTCCCGGAGGTGACGTCGTCGGCGACCGCGGTCACCGCACCGGGGACGGTGGCGGCCACGGCGCCGGCCAGCGCCTCGTCGCCGGCGGCGTGGCGGACCTCGGTGACCTCGTAGTCCGTCGAGTCGGCGTTCCCGGTGCTGCCCACGCCGAATCCGAGGCCGGCGAGGGCGGTCGACGCGGTGCCGGCCAGACCGGAGGTGCCCGACCCGTTGTAGACCTCGACCGTGATGTCGCCCGGGGTGACGGCCGGCGGGGCCTCCGGCGTCGTGGCCGGCGCCGGCTCCGGCTCGGCGGAGAGCTCGGCGAAGAAGTCGTGCAGGACGTCGGCGTCCTGCAGCCGCAGGATGTAGCGGCCGGCTTCGTCGGCGTCGTCCCCGATGTAGGGGATGGTCTGGAACTGGATGTCCCCCGGCGTCACCGACTGCATCTGCTGGGCGAGGGAGAAGAGGTCCAGCGACTGGTCGATCGTCAGCGCGCTGGCGGCGGCCTCGACGAGGTCGCGCTGCTTGCCGAGGTCGAGCAGGACGTCGTCGGAGAGCATCTTGCGCAGCACGCCGGCGATGAAGACCTGCTGGCGGATGATCCGGTCGAAGTCGCCGCGGGGGAGCCCGTGCCGCTGGCGCACGAACTTCACGGCGTCGGCACCGCTGATGGTCTGCTCGCCGGCGGAGAAGTAGGCGCCCGACCAGCGGCGGTCGTCCACCGGCTGGCAGAGGTTGACCTGGACGCCGCCCACGACGGAGGTCAGGTTGAAGAACCCCAGCAGGTCGACCTCGGCGTAGTGGTCGATCTGCAGCCCGGTCAGGGAGCTGATCGTCTTCACCAGCAGCTGGGCGCCCTGGGCCTGCTTCTCGGTCTCCGAGGCGTCCTCCGGGGCCTCGGCGTGGCCGTAGGCGTAGGCGGCGTTGAGCTTGTCCCAGCCGTAGCCGGGGATCTGCACGTAGGAGTCGCGGGGGAACGAGACGAACGAGGCCTTCGACCCGTCGGCCGGGATGTGCACCAGGATCATCGTGTCGGTGTTCGTGCCCGAGTCCGACCCGGCCATCAGCTCGGAGAGCTGGGCGTCGGAGAGGTCCGCCCGGCTGTCGTTGCCGACGAGGAGCAGGTTCATCGCCGCGCTCCCGCCGCCCCCGTCGTTGCCGTCCGTGGGGATCGCGTCGGTCCGGTTGACGGAGGCCTCGGCGAGCTGGAAGAGGTACCAGCCGCGGCCGCTGGTCGCGAGCACGGCCACCGCGACGACGGCCGCGAGCACGCGGAGCGCGACGACGGCGCGGTGAGACCGGCGCCGGGGCGTCCCCGGGCGACGCTCGGACCGGTCGGTGCCGGCGGAGGCCGGGCGACGGGGCGGCCGGCCTGCACGCGGGTCGAGCCGCGGGGGGAGCGGGCGGCCGGAGCGGTCACCCTGCTCGTTGCGGTCTCGGCTCACAGCTTCCTCACGATCGACTCGGGGGGCGCCTCGGCGGGCGTCGGCCGCACGGCGTGCGGAGCTTCGCGAGCCCGCGCTGACCGGCATCAGCCGGCGGATCCGATGGTAGGCAGCAGCCGCCGACGCGCCGGTCCTCCGACACGGGGAACCGTCCGTCACCGATCCGCGTGCGCCCGTCTGACCACACGATTCGCTGGGATCACAGGCGTCACACCGGGCGGCCGGCCATGTGGCACCGTCGAGTTCCGACGCCGGGCTCAACTATCCGGACCTCCTGGCCGATGTTCCCAGGGAAGTGGGTCGACCTCCCCGTCGCCCCCGGCACAACCGTCCCTCCGGAGGTCCACACGTGCGCCGCCTTCTCGCGGGCTCCGCCGCCTTCCTGGGTCTGGCCGGCCTCGTCGTGATCCTCCCCGTCTACGGCAGCTCCGGCCCCGCGCCGGAACCGGTGAAGACCTTCTCCCGCGAGATCGCCCTCGGGTCGTTCGCGCAGCCGGCCGTCGAGGCCACCGTCCGGGACCGCCCGAGCGACCCGGTGGACGGCGTCCCCGCGCAGACCCCCACGCTCGGCGTGCAGCGGACGGACGTCTCCGAGTTCTCGCTGGTCGGCGTCACCTGGGCGCAGGACCCGCTGGTCACCGACGTCGTCGTCAACGTCCGCGTCCAGGACGCCGAGGGTGACTGGGGGAGCTGGACCGAGGTCGGTACCGAGCTGTCCGACCAGGAGCCGGGCGCCGACACCGGCGCCGAGGTCCGTGGCGGCACCGCACCGCTGTGGACCGGGCCCAGCACGGGCGTCGACGTCGAGCTGGTCACCCGCTCGGGCGCGCAGCCCACCGACGTCCAGCTGGACCTGGTCGACCCGGGCAGCAGCCCGGCCGACGCGGAGCCCGGCGACCCCGACATCCAGGACGTCGCCGACGCCGCCCTGTCGATGCCGGCGGTGCACTCCCGGGCGCAGTGGGGTGCCGACGAGAGCCTCACCACCTGGGGGCCCCAGTACGCCCCGACGATCAAGGCGGCGACGCTCCACCACACGGCCGACAGCAACAACTACGCCGCAGGCGACGTGCCCGCGATCCTGCGGTCCATCTACCGGTACCACGCGGTCAGCCTCGGCTGGGGCGACATCGGCTACCACGTGATCGCCGACAAGTTCGGCCGGCTCTGGGAGGGCCGCAGCGGCGGCCTGGCGAGCACGGTCATCGGCGCCCACGCGGGCGGCTTCAACACGAGCACCTTCGGCGTCTCGATGCTGGGCAACTACGACACCGTCGCCACGACCCCGGCCATGATCCAGGCGGTCGCGTCCATCATCGCCTGGAAGTTCCAGCTCTACGGGATCGACCCGCGCGGCACCACGAGCCTGACCTCGGCCGGCGGCGGGACGGCGAAGTACGCGGCCGGCACCCGGGTGACGGTGCCGACGATCTTCGGCCACCGGGACGTCGGGAGCACCGCCTGCCCCGGCCGCTACGGGTACGCCGAGCTCGGCAACATCCGGGCCATCGCGGCGTCGATGGCCAACTCGTTCGTCTCGCCGATCGACGAGTTCTACGACGGCAACGCGGCGGTCCGCAGCCAGCTCGGCGCCCCCGTCGGCGGGCAGGGCGGCACCGCGGACGGGCAGGGCCTGTTCCGCACCTACCAGCAGGGCGTCATCTACTGGTCCGCGGCGACCGGCGCGCACGCGGTGTCCGGCGCGGTGCGGACGTACTGGGCCGGCCTCGGCGCCGAGAGCAGCTGGCTGCGCTACCCCGTCGGGGAGATGGTGTGCGGGCTGGCGGGCGGCGGCTGCCGGCAGGAGTTCCAGAACGGCACGGTGACCTGGTCGCCGGCCACCGGCGCGCAGGGGACCAACGGCGGGATCCGCGCGGCCTGGCTCGCCTCCGGCGGGGAGTCGGGCGCGATGGGCTACCCGACCACGGCCCTGGGCTGCGGCTTCGTCCGCGGCGGCTGCGGGCAGCAGTTCCAGCGCGGCTCGATCTACTGGTCGCCGACGGCCGGGGCGCACCCGACCTCGGGCGCCATCCGGGCCACCTGGATGGCGACCGGCTGGGAGCGGGGGCCGCTCGGCTACGCGTCGTCGGACATCACCTGCGGGCTCACCGACGACGGCTGCATCCAGACCTTCGAGGGCGGCCTGGTGCTCTGGGCGCCGGCCGTCGGCTCCCGCTGGACGAACGGCCCGATCGCCGCGGCCTGGGTCGCCTCGGGCCGGGAGTCGGGCCCGCTCGGCTACCCGACCACGGACATGGCCTGCGGGCTGGTCCGCGACGGCTGCGGGCAGACGTTCGAGGACGGCGTGGTCCAGTGGTCGGCCGCCACGGGCGCGCACGCGGTCAGCGGCCCGATCTACGCGCACTGGAAGGCGAAGGGCGCCGAGGGCGGCCCCATGGGCTACGCCAGCTCGGCGATGACCTGCTCGACCGACGGCACCAGGTGCCGGCAGAACTTCCAGGGTGAGACGGTGCTCTGGGAGCAGGGCTCGGGGGTCGTCAGCACCTCCGGCGCCATCCGCACCCTGTGGCTGAACTCCGGCGGCGAGAGCAGCTGGCTGGGGGAGCCGAAGGCCGACATGGTCTGCGTGCCGGAGGGGTGCCGTCAGGAGTTCCAGGGCGGCACGGTCACCTGGACCGCCACGACCGGCACGCGCGCCACCAACGGCGCCGTCCGCTCGGCGTGGGTGGCCTCGGGCCGGGAGGCCGGGCCCCTGGGGTTCCCCTCCTCGGACCTCGGCTGCGGGATGGTCCGCGACGGCTGCGGGCAGCAGTTCCAGGGCGGCTCGGTGTACTGGTCGCCGGCGACCGGCGCGCACCCGGTGACCGGCGGCATCTGGGACCACTGGACCAGCCGCGGCTGGGAGCGCGGCTCCCTGGGCTACGCCGTCGCGGACATGGTCTGCGGGGCCGGCGCGGTGGGCTGCCGCCAGGACTTCCAGACCGAGACGGTCACCTGGAGCGCGGCGACGGGCGGCCAGTCGACCTCCGGCGGCATCCGCACCCTGTGGCTGCGCGAGGGCGGGCAGTCCGGCGTCCTCGGTGTCCCGTCCGCGCCCATGCGGTGCGGGCTGGCGCAGAACGGCTGCGCCCAGGCGTTCGCCGGCGGTGAGATCACCTGGACGCCGGCCACCGGCGCCGTCGCCACGACCGGCCCCATCGCCCAGCGCTGGGCGACCGAGGGCCGCGAGGGCGGCTACCTGCGGTAC
>DASQTE010000370.1:0-10542 GCA_035642035.1 Blastococcus sp. | reverse complement strand
ACCGGTCGAGCTACAGCTGCCCGCAGTGCCAGCCGCGGCCACGCAGCTCGCCCACCCGCCCGCGGCGCTCGTGACCCGCCGCGTGGTCGCGCTGGTGTCCGGCGACGTGCAGGGCGTCGGCTACCGCTGGTTCGTGCGCGGACTGGCCCAGGCCGCCGGCCTGGCCGGCCGGGCGCGCAACCTGCCCGACGGCCGGGTCGAGGTGGTGATCGAGGGGGACGACGACTCGGTGGCCCGCGTGCTCGCCGCGCTCGACGGCCCGCGCGCGCCCGGCTCGGTGACGGCGGTCGACTCGCGGGACGAACCCGCACGAGGCGGTTCGGCGTTCACCACAGAGTGACGAACGCGACATCCCCACGACACGGGGAGTAGGCATTCTTCGCGTTGACCTGCGTGTCCAGGCCTGTCACCCTGGGGATACCACAAGCTCGCGCCGACCGACATCCGGGGCGCCGGGCTCACCTCCTCGCTCGGAAAGGCCGTTGCAGTCATGGCCAAGGCCCTGTTCGGTCACGTCGTAGCCCCCTCGGAACTCCGAGTAGCCGAGGAGAACGCGGTCCTGCGGGCCAAGGTGCGCCGACTGGAACAGGAACTCGCCGAGCTGCGCCACCAGCGCGACGCCGCGATCGCCCACGAACTGCTGTCGATGGCCGGCGACAACGCCGAGCCCGCGCTCGCCTGAGCAGCCGAGCCGAATCCCTTCGTCTCACGCGCACCAAGACCCGCGAGATCCCGGGTTCCGCCGGTAACCCGGCTAAGGTGCCTGTTCTGTGCACCTCTCCAGCCTGACGCTCAAGGGCTTCAAGTCCTTCGCGTCCGCCACCACGCTCCGGCTGGAGCCCGGCATCACCGCCGTCGTCGGCCCCAACGGGTCCGGCAAGTCCAACGTCGTCGACGCCATCGCCTGGGTCCTCGGCGAGCAGGGCGCGAAGAGCCTGCGCGGCGGCAAGATGGAGGACGTCATCTTCGCCGGCACCGCCGGCCGCCCGGCTCTCGGCCGGGCCGAGGTGACCCTCACCATCGACAACTCCGACGGCGCCCTGCCCATCGAGTACACCGAGGTGTCGATCACCCGCCGCATGTACCGCTCCGGCGAGAGCGAGTACGAGATCAACGGCGACAAGGTCCGGCTGCTCGACGTGCAGGAGCTGCTCAGCGACTCCGGCATCGGGCGGGAGATGCACGTCATCGTCGGCCAGGGGCAGCTCGACGCCGTCCTGTCCGGCCGCCCCGAGGACCGGCGCGCCTTCATCGAGGAGGCCGCGGGCGTCCTCAAGCACCGCAAGCGCAAGGAGAAGGCGCTGCGGAAGCTCGAGGGGATGGGGCACAACCTCGACCGGCTGGCCGACCTCACCGTCGAGCTGCGCCGCCAGCTCAAGCCGCTGGGGCGCCAGGCGGAGGTGGCCCGCCGGGCCGCGGGCGTGCAGGCCGACCTGCGCGACGCCCGCCTCCGGCTGCTGGCCGACGACCTGGTGCAGCTGCGCGACTCCCTCGACAAGGACGTCGCCGACGAGACCGCCGCCCGCGAGCGCCGCGCCGTCGTCGAGCGCGAGCTCGCCGTGGTCGCGCGTCGCGAGGCCGACCTGGAGTCGGGTCTCGCCGCGAGCGCCCCGCGCCTGCAGGCGGCGTCGGAGACCTGGTACCGGCTCTCCGCGCTCGGCGAGCGGTTCCGTGGCGTGGGGTCCCTCGCCGCCGAGCGGCACCGCCACCTGTCCGCCGCCGCGCCGGCCGCCGGCGCGGGCCGCGACCCCGACCAGCTCGACGCCGAGGCCGACCGCGTCGAGGCGACCGAGAACGAGCTCGCCGCCGGGCTGGAGAGCGAGCGCGGCCGCCTGGCCGCCGTGGTCGCCGGCCGTGCGGAGCTGGAGACGGCGCTGGCGGGCGAGGAGAAGGCCTGGGTCGCCGCCGCCCGCGCGCTGGCCGACCGCCGGGAGGGGCTGGCCCGGCTCTCCGGCGAGGTCGCCGCTGCCCGCTCGCGCGTCACCGCCGGCGAGGCGGAGATCGAGCGGCTCACCCTCGCCGCGGGGGAGGCCGCGGACCGCGCCGAGGTGGCGGCCGAGCGCCTCGCCGAGCGGCGCGGGTCCATGGCCGACCAGCAGGACGGCGACGTCGCCCTCGTCGCCGCGCACGAGGAGGCCGTCGCCGCCCACGCAGAGGCGGCCCGGCTGGTCACCGAGCTCACGCAGGCCGAGCGTGCCGCCGAGCGTGACCGGGCTTCGTGGCAGGCCCGCCGCGACGCCCTGGCGCAGGGCCTCACCCCGGTCGACGGCGCCGCCGCCGTCCTGGGCGCGGGACTTTCCGGGGTCCTCGGGCCGGTGGCCGAACAGCTGACCGTGCGGGCCGGGGACGAGGTCGCCGTCGCGGCGGCGCTGGGCGGCATGGCCGACGCGGTCGTCGTCGCCGGCGTCGCCGAGGCCGCCGCCGCCCTGGCACACCTCAAGGGGACCGACGGCGGACGGGCCGGGCTCCTCGTGACCGGTGGCCTGCCCCCGGTCCCGCGCGACGGCTGGCCGGACCTCCCGGACGACGTCCGCTGGGCGCTCGACGCGATCGGGGCACCGGAGCAGCTGCGGCCCGCGCTGGCCCGCACGCTCGAGCGCGTGGCGCTCGTGGCGGACCTGGACGCGGCGGTCGCGCTGGTCACCACCCACCCGCGGGTGCGGGCGGTGACCGCCGCCGGGGACCTGGTGGGTGCCGACTGGGCGGTCGGCGGGCAGACGGACGCGCCGTCGAACCTGGTCGTCCGGGCCCGGGTGGACGAGGCCGAGACGGAGCTGGCCGGCGCGGTCGCCCGTGCCGCGGAGCTCGCGGACCGGCTGGCGGCGGCCCGCACGGAGGCGCAGGCGCGGTCCGCCGACGTCGACGCCGCCCTCGTGGCGCGGCAGGCGTCGGACCGCTCGCGCTCCGCGGTGGCGGCCCAGCTGGCGGAGCTCGGTGCCGCCGCGCGGTCGGCGCAGGCCGAGGCCGAGCGGTCCCTCGCGGCGCGGATGCGCGCCGAGCAGGCGCTGGAGCAGGTCGTGGGCGCCCTCGCCGGACTGGAGCAGCGGCTGGCCGACGCGGAGGCGGCGCCGGTCGACGAGGAGCCCTCGACGGAGGCCCGCGACCGGCTGCGGGCCGAGGTCGCGGCCGCCCGGCAGGCGGAGACCGAGGCCCGGCTGGCCGTCCGCACCGCGGAGGAGCGCGCCCGTGCCCTGCACGGCCGCGCCGAGTCGCTCCGCCGCCAGGCCCGCCAGGAGCGGGCGGCGCGGGAACGAGCGGCCGCGGCCCGGGTGGCCCGGGAGCGGGGCGCCGCCGTGGCCGCGACTGTGCGCCGCGACGCCGAGGCGGCGCTGGTCGCGCTCGCCGCGTCCCTGGCGCGGGCCGCCGCCGAGCGCGACGAGCTCGCGGCGTCGAGGGCGGCGGCGGAGGCGGAGCTGCTGGAGGTCCGCGCCCGGGTCCGGACGGCGACCGCGGAGCTCGACCGGCTGACCGACGAGGTGCACCGCGACGAGGTGGCCCGTGCGGAGCAGCGCTACCGCATCGAGGCGCTCGAGGTCCGCGCCGCCGAGGAGTACGGCGTCGACCTGCCGACCCTCGTGGGGGAGTACGGCCCCGCGGCGCCCGTCCCGCCGACACCCGAGCAGGTCGCCGCGGCGCAGTCGGCCGGCGAGCCGGAGCCCGAGCCGGTGCCCTACGACCGCGCGGTCCAGGAGCGCCGGGCCGCCAAGGCCGAGCGCGACCTCGCCACCCTCGGCAAGGTCAACCCCCTGGCGCTGGAGGAGTTCGCGGCGCTCGAGGAGCGGCACGGCTTCCTCGCCACGCAGCTGGAAGACCTCAAGAACACCCGGCGTGACCTGCTGACCGTCGTCCGCGAGGTCGACGAGCGGATCCACGACGTCTTCGCCGCGGCGTTCGCCGACGTGGCGCGGGAGTTCGAGGGCGTCTTCGCCACGCTCTTCCCCGGCGGTCAGGGCCGGCTGGTCCTGACCGACCCGGAGGACCTGCTGACCACCGGCATCGAGGTCGAGGCCCGGCCGCCGGGCAAGAAGGTGAAGCGGCTGTCGCTGCTCTCCGGCGGCGAGCGCTCCCTGACCGCCGTGGCGCTGCTGGTCGCGATCTTCCGGGCGCGGCCCTCGCCGTTCTACGTCCTCGACGAGGTCGAGGCGGCGCTGGACGACGTCAACCTGGGCCGGCTGCTCACCCTCGTCGAGCAGCTCCGCTCGACGTCGCAGCTGATCATCATCACGCACCAGAAGCGGACGATGGAGATCGCCGACGCGCTCTACGGCGTGAGCATGCGCGGCGACGGGATCACCGGCGTGATCAGCCAGCGGCTCCGGGAGCTCGAGACCGCCTGACGGCCCGACGCGCCGGCTCGACGAGCCGACGGGCTCTCCGTCGGAGAGAGTGGGAGGCGTGGGTCGGCACCAGAGCTCCGCCGGGAGGCGTCCGCTGACGACGACCGAGCGGGCGCTGCTCGACGCGCTGCTGGACCACGAGTTCGACGGCGTCGCGGAACTCCGGGCCCAGGCGCGCCTGGCGACGGCGTCCACGGGCTGCGAGTGCGGCTGCGTCACCATCGACCTGCACGTCCCCGACGACGTCCCCGTGTCCTCCGCCGGTACCGCGCCGGTCGAGGGGACCGTCGTCGACGCGTCGGGCGCGCCGATCGGCGGCGTGCTGCTCTTCGTCGAGCAGGGCCGCCTGTCGGGCCTGGAGGTGCACGCCCTCGACGAGCCGCTGCGGTTCCCCGTGCCGCTGCGCGCGCCGTAGCCCGACGCTCACACCCCGGACGGCACCAGCAGGTCGACCATCAGCGGCAGGTGGTCCGACGCCCCTTCGGCGTCGAGCACCTGGGCCGACGCCACGGCCACCCCGGGTGAGACCCACGCCTGGTCGATGCGCCGGTGCGGCGAGTGCGCAGGGTGGGTGTGCCCCTCGTCGCGCTGCCAGAAGCGCCAGCCGGCCTGGTCCTCGCGGTCGGCGGCGAGCTCCCAGGCGTCGGTGAAGCGCCCGCGCAGCGGTTCCAGTTCCGGCGCGTCGGGCCGGGCGTTGAAGTCGCCCACCAGGACGCCGGCCGCCATCTCCTCGGTGTGCAGGGCGGCCAGCGCCGCCACCTGCGCCGAGCGCTCCTGGGCCGACCGCGTGGTCAGGTGGGTGGCGGTGACCCACAGGGTGCTGCCGTCGAGCTCCAGCATCGTCCGCAGCGCGATGCGCGGCTCGCCCCCGCCGGGCAGCCGGTGCACGTCGCTGACCAGGATCGGCAGGCGGGAGAGCAGCGCGTTCCCGTACTGGCGGGGCGGTTGGTCGTCCGGTCGCGGCTCGTCGATGGCCGGCCCCCAGGCCAGCTGCATGTCGAGGGCGCGGGAGAGCAGCAGGGCCTGGTCGACGTCCTCGCTGCGGTCGCCGAAGTAGCGGTCGACCTCCTGCAGGCAGATGACGTCGGCGTCCGCCGCGGCGATCACCTTCGCCAGCCGCGCGAGGTCGTGCCGCGCGTCCTCACCCACCCCGTGGTGGGTGTTGAAGGTGACCAGCCGCACCGGCACCGGGGGCTGGTCCGGGCCAGGTGCCGGCTTGATCCCGTGTGGGCCTGTCATGCCTGCCAGCCTGTCACCCGTTCGACAGGGGGCTGTCGAGCACCTTCCGCAGGTGTTCGTCGCCCATTTCCGCCACCGACAGCTGGAAGCGCGCCTCCCGGCCGGACAGCACGAGCTCACCGATCTGGTTGCCGAAGAACGGCCCGGCCTTCTTCTCCCACTCCAGACGGGTGGGGACGGCCTTGACCAGTCGCGCCAGCCGCTCGGTCCAGCGGCGCGCCGCCCGGCTCCAGCCGATCTTGAAGCCGACGCGGATGGGGTGCGGCGCCTGGTTGTGCAGCGGGGAGACGGTGAGCTGGTGCACGCGGCTCACCAGGCCACCGGGCTTCACGAGTTCTGCGGCGTAGGCGTGGTGGACGTCGCCGGAGAGCACGAGCGCCGTCGACGGCGCCCGGCCGTGGTCGCCCCGCGCCACCCGCGTGACCGCCTCGCCCAGTCGTTCGAAGGAGTGCCCGAAGGCCGCCCAGTGCTCCAGGTCGGCGGCCTGCCGGATCGCCTCGGCGATCCGCCCGCGCCGGCGGCCGTGGTGCCGGACGTTGAGCGTCTCGTTCCACCGCTCCAGGTTGTGGATCGCGTGCGGCAGCAGCCAGGGGAGCGAGGTGCCGAGGATCAGGTGCTCCACGCCCTCGTCCACGGCACGGCGCATCGCGGCCTCGACCCAGGCGAACTCGTCCTCGTCGAGCATCCGGCGGTGCTGCTCCTCGAGGACGCGACCGGCCCGGCTGTCGACCATGATCAGCCGGGCGTCGCCCCAGTGCCGCACGAAGCTCCACCGGATCGTCGCCGGCTCCGCGTCGGCCAGCTCGGCCATCTCGCGCAGCATCGGCTCGGCGTCCCTGGTCGGGTCGTCGGCGCTCATGCCCTGGATCGCCTGCCAGGTCTTGTTCTCGGCCAGCTCCTGCAGGCTGAGGTTGCCCAGGTGCTGGTAGACCCAGTAGCTGGACAGGCCGCCGGTGATCCGCCCGCGCCACCAGGGCTCCTGGGAGGTCGTGGCCCGCCAGGCCGCCGAGGTGTTCCAGTCGTCGATCATCTCGTGGTCGTCGAAGATCATCGACGACGGGATCGTCGAGAGCAGCCAGCGCACCTGCGGGTCCTGCCAGGACTCGTAGTAGAGCCGGGTGTACTCCTCGAAGTCGGCCACCTCGTCGTCGGGCGAGTGGGCCGCCTGCTCCCGGGCGCGCCGGCGGTGGAGCAGCGACTTCGTGTGCTTCGTGAGCTCGTCGGCGTAGACCTGGTCGCCCAGGAGCACCAGCGCGTCCGGCCACCGGTCCTCCGGCAGGGCCGCCACCTGGCTGGCGTAGAGGTCCAGCGCGTCCGGAGGGATGCCCTCGGAGTCCTCGACGGTCCGCGGGCTGGCGTACCGGCAGGAGCCGAAGGCGATGCGGAAGGCGCCCTCGCCGCCGGGGGTGCGGATGCGGCTGGGCGGGAAGGTCGAGTCCTGGGGCGGCCACACGCGGACGTCGTCGAGGTGCACCTCGTAGGGCGTGGTGCTGCCCGGCTCGAGGTCCTCGACGGCGACGAGCGCGTAGTGGTGGCCGCCGACGCAGAAGGTCCTGGCCGTGCGGCCGAGGACGTCGACGGTGCACGGGCGGTCGGTCTCGACCCACACGGTGGCCGAGACCGGGTCGACGTGCCGCAGCAGCGGGCCCAGCACGAGGACCGGGTCGGGATTCGTGGGCGACGGCATCGGTCCAGCGTGCCTCACGAACCTGTGTCCTGCCTGCACGCCCGCCGCGAACTGGGAGACTGGACCCATGGAATTCGTCCTGATCGCCATCGCGATCCTCGTCGTCGCGCTCATCGCCGGGGTCGGCCTGCTCGTCGGCCGCGGGCGCCGGACCACGCGCCTGGACGACGACGCGGCGGCCGGGACGACGCTCACCCGCCCGCGGCCCCCGGAGCCGGTCGACGAGCCACGCCCGTCGGGGTCGACCGCGACGGGGCTGGGGCTGCCGCCGGAGACCGCGGAGGCGCCGCCGGTCGAGCTGCCGCCCGCCGAGCCGGAGCCGGGCCTGGTCTTCGAGACGCCGCCGCCCTCGGCCGGCCGGCTGGTGCGGCTGCGCTCGCGGCTGGCGCGCTCGCAGTCCTCCCTCGGCCGCGGGCTGCTCACCGTCCTGGCCCGCGAGAAGCTCACCGAGGACGACTGGGAGGAGATCGAGGAGACCCTGCTGGCCGCCGACGTCGGCATCGCCGCCACCACCCAGATCGTCGAGCGGCTGCGCACCCAGTCGATGGTGCTGGCCACCGCCTCGGGCGCGGAACTGCGGGAGCTGCTCGTCCGCGAGCTGACCGGCGTCCTCGGTCCGGACATGGACCGCACGCTGGGCACCACCCGGCACGAGGGCCGCCCGGGCGTGGTGCTCGTCGTCGGGGTCAACGGCGCCGGCAAGACGACGACCGTCGGCAAGATCGCCCGCGTGCTCGTCGGTGACGGCAAGAGCGTCGTGCTGGGCGCCGCGGACACCTTCCGCGCCGCCGCCGCCGACCAGCTCGAGACCTGGGGCGAGCGGGTCGGCGTGCTGACCGTCCGCGGCCGCGAGGGCGGCGACCCGGCGTCCGTGGCGTTCGAGGCCGTCCGCACCGGGGTCGAGGCCGAGGTGGACGCCGTCCTGGTCGACACCGCCGGCCGGCTGCACACCAAGTCCGGCCTGATGGACGAGCTCGGCAAGGTCAAGCGGGTCGTGGAGAAGCAGTCGCCGGTCACCGAGGTGCTGCTCGTCCTCGACGCCACGACCGGCCAGAACGGCGTCGTCCAGGCGCGGGTGTTCACCGAGGCGGTCACGGTCACCGGCATCGTCCTCACCAAGCTCGACGGCACCGCCAAGGGCGGCATCGTCGTCCGGGTACAGCAGGAACTGGGCATCCCGGTGAAGCTGATCGGCCTGGGGGAGGGGCCCGACGACCTGGCTCCGTTCGAGGCGCGCGCGTTCGCGGAGGGCCTGGTCGGCGGCGCGGACTGACCTGGGATCAGCCGGCGGGGCGCGCCGGGAACATCGCGGCCATCTTGTCCAGGCACTGCTCCAGGCCGGCGAGCGACAGGTCGCGGGCCTCGTCGGTCCGGTAGCCGTGCTCGGTGACGGTCAGCTCGGTGCGGCCGTCCTCGAGCGGGACCAGGGTGATGACGTGCGGCACCCGGTCCGGGACGCCGGGCGGCGGGAGCGCCGGCGAGCGGTCGGCGCCGGTGAACGCCAGGTCGAACTCGATCCGCTCGTGGAGCGTGATGGACCGGTAGGTCCAGGTGTTCCAGTACTCGCCGCCGCCGTACTCATCAGGTGCGCGCATGCACAGCAGCGAGCTGCCGCCCTCCCGGAAGTCCAGGTCGGCGACGGGGACGGTGAAGCCGGCGGGCCCCCACCACCGGGCGACCGCGTCCGGCTCGCTCCACGCCCGCCACACCTCCTGGGGCGGTGCGTCCAGGACGCGGCCGGCGACGACGTCCCTGGTGGCGGTCTCGCTCATGGTCGGGCTCCTCGCGGTCGGCCGGTGGCAGTTAGGACGACCGACCGCCCGGGAACTCATCGGAGGCCCGGTCGGCGGGCCTAGCTCGCCCAGCGCTCCTCGATGCGGCCGAAGCGCCAGACGGCCAGTGCGAGAGCCCAGGCGACGGCGAACAGGCCGACGATGGCGAAGCCGACGTAGCCGAGATCCAGCGAGGCGACCCAGGCCAGCGGTCCCGACTCGATGCCGAGCCGCTCGACGAGCAGACCGGTGAGCACGAGCAGGCCGACCACCAGCGCGATCGTCACCGACAACAGGGTGACGGCCAGGTTGTAGTAGACCTTCCGGATCGGCTTGAGGAACGCCCAGCCGTACGCCCGCGACATGAGCACGCCGTCGGCGGTGTCGAACAGGCTCATCCCGGCCGCGAACAGGACCGGGAGCACGAGGATGGCGTACCAGGGCAGCACGAACGCCGCGGAGCCGGCGGCCAGCACCAGCAGCGCGACCTGGGTCGCGGTGTCGAAGCCGAGCCCCATGAGCAGACCTACCGGGTAGAGGTGCCACGGCTTGCTCACGCGACGGGTCACGCGGCCGAGGATGCGGGCCAGGAAGCCGCGGCTGTGCAGGTGCCGCTCGAGCTCGGCCTCGTCGAACTCCCCGGTGCGCATCCGGCGGAAGACCCGTGCGATGCCGACGGCGGCGCCGAGGTTCATCAGACCGATGAGCAGCAGGAACGAGCCGGCCACGAGCGTGCCCACGAGCCCCAGCGTCTGCGCGACCTGCGACTCCTCGTCCTGCACCACCCCGGCGATGCCGCGGACGCCGGCCACCAGCAGCAGGCTGGCGACGAACACCACGGAGGAGTGGCCGAGGGAGAACCAGAACCCGGCGCTGACCGACGACCTGCCCTCGCCGACCAGCTTGCGGGTCGTGTTGTCGATCGAGGCGATGTGGTCGGCGTCGAAGGCGTGCCGGACGCCGAGCATGTAGGCGGTCAGGCCGACACCGACGCCGAGGACGCCGGTGCTGCCGAGCTGGTAGTCCTGGGGCGCGACCGCGAAGACCAGCACCCCCCAGCCGAGCACGTGCAGCAGCAGCACGAACGCGGCCATCCCCGTGATCGACCGGCGCTCCTGACGGGACACCCGCCCGGTGGCGGCTGGGTCGGTGGTCATGACGGCGCTCACGAGCGGCGAGCCTACTGCGAATGCTTTGCAACAAGCCACGGCGGGCGAGCGATCGACGGCGCCCGCATGTGGCGACGGACACCGTCCGGGGGGCGCGCAACACGGATGGAACGCAGCGGCCGGACACGCGGAGCGGAGTTCACCGCCCCGAAACGTGGCGGCGACTCCCGCGGAAACACGACGACGGCACCGTGAACGCCACGTCGCCGCTCGTCCGAGCGTCGGGGTCCACCAGATACGGCCGCAGGCCGACGACCCACTCAGGAGGTTGCCGTGGTCAACACCGGCGACACCGCCTGGATCCTCACCAGCGCGGCGCTCGTGCTGCTGATGACCCC
>DASQTE010000369.1:0-2002 GCA_035642035.1 Blastococcus sp. | reverse complement strand
TCCGGCTGAGGGGCCGGGATCTGGTCGCGTACGTCGTTCGTTGACGAGCCGGGTCGACCGGCCCGGTTCGGAGCAGGAGGAAGCATGTCGACGTTCACCCGTATCGCCTCGGTCGGTGCCGTCGTGAGGGCGGTCCGGATGGCGGTGCGTCCCGGTGGTCCGTCGCTCGGTGAGCGGGCAGGGGCCGTCCCGCGCCTCGTGCGGGCGACCGTGGCAGGCCAGTACCAGGGCACCTCGGTGGGCAGGCTCGTCCTCATGCTCGCCGCGGCAGGCTATGTCGTGTCGCCCGTGGACCTCATGCCCGAAGGGCTGCTCGGAGTGTTCGGTCTGGCCGACGACGCCATGGTCCTCAGCTGGCTCGCCACGCGCCTCGTCGAGGAAACTGAGCAGTTCCTGGAGTGGGAGCGTGAGCAGGGCGCGATGCCGCCCACGGCCGGTCCGGATGGCTCGGCTTCCAGAACGACTCCTTCGCAGGCGCCGGGGTCAGCAGCCGCTTCCCAGACCGTCCCCGGAGACGTCGTCCGCTGAACAGGTCCGTCCCTGCGTCGATGACAGGGTGACGGGGCCGCTCGGCCAGCGCGGGGCGTCCACAGTGGCGTTGAGCTCTCAGCCTCGTCCACAGGCCCGGCGCGGTCCCGTTCCGACAACCCCTCGCCCGGCAGCGTGGGCGCATGCCAGCAGACATCACGCTTCGCGGCCCCGGCGACGTCCTCGCGGTCCTGCCATACCAGCTCGGATACCACCCGCGCGACAGCATCGTCGCCATCTCGCTGCGCGGGCGTCGAGTCGGCCTCGTCGTCCGCACCGACCTCCCGCTCGAGGGCGAGGTCGAGGCGACGGTCACGTTGCTGGTGGAGCCCCTCGTCCGCGACGGGGCCACGTCGGTCCTGGTCGTCGGCTACGAGGACGAGGCGGACGCGAGCTCACCAGCCCTCGTCGCCCTGGTCGAGCAGGTCGAGCGGAAGGGGATCGACGTCGTCGACGTCGTGGTCGTCCGCGACGGGCGGCGGTACTCGCCGATCTGCTCGGACCCGTGCTGCCCACCGGACGGCCTCCCGTTGCCGGACCCCGCGGACGTCCCGGGAGTCGCGGAGTTCGTGGCCCGGGGGAGGTCGCCGCTCGTATCGCGCGACGCCGTCGAGGCTCTCGTGGCGCCGGACCCGAGGTCGTGCGAGGGCGTCGGGGATGCGCTGCTGGCGAGGGCTGGGATGCCGGGTCGGCGCGGTCGTTCGGCCGCCGCCTGGCGGGTCCTGCTCCGACGCGACCGGACGGAGCCGGGGGATCGCGGGGCCGGTGGTCCGCCACAGCCCTCCGCGCCGGTGGTGGCCGACGCGGTGCTCGGGTTGGCCGACATCGCGTGGCGTGACGGCCTCGTCGCCTGGTTGGCCCCGGGCGTCCTTCCCGCCGGGCTGCTCGACAGCTCGGTGCTGACACTGCTTCGTCGCGCGCTGCCGACATGGGCGGGCATGGGTCTGCCCTACCGACCGAGACCACGCCGACGGCTGCGCGGGGCCGGGACGTCCGTCGACGACGGACTGGAGCGGCAGGAGCTGCTCCAGCGCCTGCTGTCACTGTGCCGGTCTCTCCCGGACGAGCACCCTGACGAGGCCGCCGCCCTGTGCACCGTGACGGCCCACGTCGCCTGGGAGAGCGGCGACGGTGCCGTGGCCCGCGCCGCTGTCGACCGCGCCCGTCGGCTTGCCCCGGGCTACCGGCTGGCGCAGCTTCTCGAGCGGCTGGTCGAGCATGGCGTGCGCCTGCCTGCGGACGGCGGCAGGGACGGCCCGGCCACAGCGTGGGTGGGGTGACCGAGTCGCGAAACGGCTCCGCGGCGCCATATCCCGCCCGGTTACCATGGAGGCCGGTCATGAGTCCCAGCGTCAAACCCCGGTTTGCTGGGCGGCAACCCTCCTCGCGGTGGGGTGCCCCGGGTGATGACCTGGCCGCTCCACCCGGTGCGGCAAGCGCGAGTTCGAGGAGCATCCGCCATGACGGCCACCCC
>DASQTE010000368.1:0-11335 GCA_035642035.1 Blastococcus sp. | reverse complement strand
AAGACGCAGAACGAGCAGCTCGACCTCGAGGTGGAGAAGGAGCGCCGGGAGCTCGAGCGCAACCCCGAGGGGGAGCTGGCCGAGCTGATCGAGATGCTGCGCGTCCGCGGCGTCGACGACCGCCTGGCCCACCGCGTCGCGGTGCAGCTCTCCCGCGACCCGGAGACGGCGCTGCGGCTGCACGTGGTCGCGGAGCTCGGCCTGAACCCCGAGGACAAGCCCTCCCCGGTGACGGCGGCGGTCTCCTCGTTCTTCACCTTCGGCACCGGCGCGCTGCTGCCGCTGCTGCCGTACCTCTTCGGCGCCTCGCTGCTGTGGGTGGCGCTGCTGTGCGGCGGTCTCGGACTGCTCGCGGCCGGTGCGCTGTCGTCGCGCTTCACGCCGCGCCCGTGGTGGTTCGCCGGGCTGCGCCAGCTGCTGTTCGGCGCGCTCGCGGCGGGCGTCACCTACGCGATCGGCGCGGCGATCGGCGTAGCGGTCACCTGATGGAACGGCCCCCTGCGGGGGGCAGGGGGTCCTTCATCAGCGGCTGCGCCAGGCGTTCTTCCGGCGCCGGATGTCCCACAGCAGGATCAGCACCATGACCAGCGCGATCCCGACGATCCAGAGGTCCTCCATCCGGCCCTCGTGGTTGCCCAGCAGGTAGGTCAGCATCGCGAGCACCGCGATCCAGGCGCCGATGCGCCCCGCCTTGCCGGTCTCGCCGTGCCAGCCCCAGTCCTCGGGCCGCTCGTGCTCGACGGGGTGGTCACCGACGCGGACGACGCCCTCTTCACGACCGGGCTGGTTGACCCGCTGCGTCTCGCTCACGCGTTACTCCTCGCTGGCGCTCGCCGACCGCCGTCGTGGCGCTGCCTCGTCCTCTGGTCCTGCCCGCGCGCTCGCGAGCACCGACATTCTGGCAGGGACCCGGGCCGGACACCGGACGAGGTGGCACGGCGACGGCGCGTTGCGCCGTCGGGGAGGATGCTGCGCGTGAGTTCACCCCGTTCGGTCACGCTGCTCGGCTCGACCGGCTCCATCGGCCGGCAGGCGATCGCGGTCGCCCAGCAGAACCCCGAGCGGCTGCAGATCACCGGTCTGGCGGCCGGGGGAGGGGACGTCGCCCGGCTCGCGGAGCAGGCGCTGGCCCTCGGCGTCCGCACCGTCGCGGTGGCCCGCGCGACCGCCGCGCAGGACCTCCAGCTGGCCTTCTACGCCGAGGCCTCGCGGCGGGGCTGGGCCAAGGGCGAGTACTCCCTGCCGGAGATCCTGGCCGGCCCACGGGCGGCGGAGGAGCTCGCCGCCCGCCCGGGCGACGTCGTCCTGAACGGCATCACCGGCTCCATCGGGCTGCGGCCGACGCTGGCGGCTCTCGAGGCGGGGCGCACGGTCGCGCTGGCCAACAAGGAGTCGCTGATCGCCGGGGGCGCGCTCGTCACCGCCGCCGCCGCGCCCGGTCAGCTGGTGCCCGTGGACTCCGAGCACTCGGCCCTGGCCCAGTGCCTGCGCGGCGGGGCGCGTGACGAGGTCGCGCGGCTGGTTCTTACCGCGAGCGGCGGCCCGTTCCGCGGGCGCACCACCGAGCAGCTGGCCGACGTCACAGTCGAGCAGGCGCTGGCCCACCCGACGTGGGACATGGGCCCCGTCGTCACCATCAACTCGGCGACCCTGGTCAACAAGGGCCTGGAGCTGATCGAGGCGCACCTGCTCTTCGACGTCCCGTACGCCGACATCGACGTCGTCGTGCACCCGCAGTCGATCGTGCACTCGATGGTGACCTTCGCCGACGGCGCGACGATCGCGCAGGCGAGCCCGCCGGACATGCGACTGCCGATCGCGCTGGCTCTGGCCTGGCCCGACCGGCTGCCCGTCGTCCAGCCGGCGCTGGACTGGACGACGGCCGGCAGCTGGGAGTTCATGCCGCTGGACGAGGCCGCCTTCCCCGCCGTCCGGCTGGCGCGGCAGGCGGGGCAGGCGGGCGGCGTCGTCCCGGCCCTCTACAACGCATCGAACGAGGAGGCGGTGGCGGCCTTCGTGGCGGGTCGGCTGTCGTTCCGGGGCATCGTGGACCTCGTCGCGCGTACCCTCGACGACGCGCCGGACCTCGGCGTCCCCACCTGCGTCGAGGACGTCCTGGCGGCGGAGAAGTGGGCCCGGGAACACGCCCGGGCCGTCATCGCCGGAGGATGGAACTGAGCGGGATCCTGCTGAGCGTCCTGGGGATCGTCGCCTTCGCGATCGGACTGCTCTTCTCGATCGGCTTCCACGAGGCCGGTCACTTCTACTGGGCGCGCAGGTTCGGCATGCGCGTCCCGCAGTTCATGGTCGGCTTCGGCCCCACCATCTTCTCCCGGACCCGCGGCGAGACCGAGTACGGCATCAAGGCCGTCCCGCTCGGCGGCTACATCCGGATCGTCGGCATGATCCCCCCGGCCGAGGAGGGCGAGAGCAAGCGCGCGACCCGCATGCGCAGCTTCATCGCCGAGGTCCGCGGCCAGGCCCTCAACGACGTCCTGCCGACCGACGGCGAACGGGTCTTCTACAAGAAGCCCTGGTGGCAGCGCGTCGTCGTCATGTTCGCCGGGCCGTTCAACAACCTGGTGCTGGCGGTCCTCTTCTTCACCATCGTGCTCACCGCGTTCGGCGTCCCCGAGCCGTCGACCACGATCTCGCGCGTCCCCGGGTGCGTGCTGCCGGCCGGCGCGCAGAGCGCCGACGCCGACGACCCGTGCGCAGTGCCCATCACCGCCGAGGGGCAGGTCTGCGAGGCGGGCGCCCCCGGGTGCGCGCTGCCCGAACGGAGCCCCGCCGCCAAGGCGGGCCTCCGGCCGGGCGACACCATCGTCGCGATCGACGGCGAGCCGGTCCCGCAGGAGACCGAGGTCGGGTGGACCCGGATCCAGGACTCCATCCAGCAGAGCCCCGACCAGCCGGTCGTCTTCACCGTCGAGCGCGACGGCGACGAGCGCGACCTCACCGTGACGCCGATCGAGAACACCGTCTACACCTCTCCCGAGGGGACCGAGACGGAGGTCGTGGGCTACGTCGGGATCGGCCCCACGCAGCCCTACGTGCAGCAGTCGGTCACCGAGGTGCCGGGCTACCTGGGCGACTACGTCGTCAGCGCCGTCGACCGCCTCACCGAGATCCCGCAGAAGATCCCCGCCCTGTTCCGGGCCGCCTTCCTCGGCGAGGAGCGGGACCCGCAGGGACCGATCGGGGTCGTCGGCGTCGGGCGGATCTCCGGCGAGATCTTCGCGCTCGACCAGATCACCACCAGCGAGAAGATCAGCACCTTCTTCCAGCTCCTCGCCGGCGTGAACCTCGTGCTCTTCCTGTTCAACCTGCTGCCGATCTACCCGCTCGACGGCGGCCACGTCGCCGGGGCGCTGTACGAGAAGGTCCGCTCCTCGGTCGCCCGGGTGCGCGGCCGGCCCGACCCGGGGCCCTTCGACATCGCCCGCCTGATGCCGGTGGCCTACGTGGTCGCGGGCCTCTTCCTGGCACTGTCGGCGCTGCTGTTCATCGCCGACATCGTCAACCCGATCACCCTCGGCTGACCCGGCGCCGGCGCCGGCACCGACCGACGTCACAGGCTGGTCAGCGGCGCGTCCTCGCGAGCGGGGGATACTGGCGGTCATGGCGATCCCCGTCGGTCTCGGCATGCCGGCTGCACCCCCACCCGTCCTCGCCCCCCGGCGGAAGACCCGTCAGCTCGACGTGGGCGGTGTCGGCGTCGGCAGCGACTTCCCGGTCAGCGTGCAGTCGATGTGCACGACGAAGACGGCGGACATCAACGCGACGCTCCAGCAGATCGCCGAGCTCACCGCCTCCGGCTGCCAGATCGTGCGGGTGGCGGTCCCCGACACCGACGACGCCGAGGCGCTGCCCATCATCGCCAAGAAGTCGCAGATCCCGGTGATCGCCGACATCCACTTCCAGCCGCGCTACGTCTTCGCCGCGATCGACGCCGGATGCGCTGCCGTCCGGGTGAACCCGGGCAACATCAAGAAGTTCGACGACAAGGTCGGTGAGATCGCCCGCGCCGCCAAGGACGCCGGCATCCCGATCCGGATCGGCGTGAACGCGGGCTCGCTCGACAAGCGGCTGCTGGCCAAGTACGGCAAGGCGACGCCGGAGGCCCTCGTCGAGTCCGCGCTCTGGGAGTGCTCGCTGTTCGAGGAGCACGACTTCCGCGACATCAAGATCTCGGTCAAGCACAACGACCCGGTCGTCATGGTCCGCGCCTACGAGCTGCTCGCGGCCCAGTGCGACTACCCGCTCCACCTCGGCGTCACCGAGGCCGGCCCCGCGTTCCAGGGCACGATCAAGTCCGCCGTCGCCTTCGGCGCGCTGCTCAGCCAGGGCATCGGCGACACGATCCGCGTCTCCCTGTCGGCACCGCCCGCCGAGGAGGTCAAGGTCGGCAACCAGATCCTCGAGTCGCTGAACCTCCGTCAGCGCGGCCTGGAGATCGTCAGCTGCCCCTCGTGCGGGCGCGCACAGGTCGACGTCTACAAGCTGGCCGACGAGGTCACCGCCGGGCTCGAGGGCATGGAGGTACCGCTGCGGGTCGCGGTCATGGGCTGCGTCGTCAACGGTCCCGGCGAGGCCCGCGAGGCCGACCTCGGCGTCGCGTCGGGCAACGGCAAGGGCCAGATCTTCGTCAAGGGGGAGGTCGTCAAGACCGTGCCCGAGTCGCAGATCGTGGAGACCCTCATCGAGGAGGCCATGCGCATCGCGGCGGAGCAGACCGCCGACGGGACGCCGTCCGGGCCCCCCGTCGTCAGCGTCAGCTGACCCGAGCCCCGGATCCGCCCCGTGCTCCGCACGTCCCCGGCCCGCGTGCTCGACGAGGGTGACGAACCCGCCGTCCAGCGGTTGCTCGCGACCGATCCGGTGGCGGCGTGCGTCCTCGCCGGACGTGTGGAGGCGGCCGGCACCGCGCCGGCATCCCTCGGCGCCCCGCTGTGGGGCTTCGGCGGAGGGGGCGACCTCGAGGCCATCTGCCTCGCCGGGGCCAACCTGATCCCGTTCGCCGTCCACGGTGCCGAGATCCCGGCGGCCGCCGCGTTCGCCGAGCGGGCCCGCAGGGCCGGCCGGCGCTGCTCCACCATCGTCGGCCCGTCCGCCGCGGTGGCCCCCCTCTGGGACCTCCTCGCTCCCTACTGGGGGCCGGCGCGCGACCACCGGCCCCGGCAGCCGCTGCTGGCCATCGACGGGCCTCCCGCCGTCGCGGCCGAGCCCCGCGTGCGACCGGTCCGGCCGGCGGAGCTCGAGACGCTGCTGCCGGCGGCGGTCGCGATGTTCACCGAGGAGGTCGGCGTCAGCCCGCTGCGGGTCGACGGCGGCGCCGGCTACCGCGCGCGGGTGGCCGAACTGGTCCGCGCCGGGCAGTCGCTGGCGTGGATCGAGCACGGCGAGGTGCTCTTCAAGGCCGAGATCGGGGCGGTGTCCCGGGCCGCCTGCCAGGTCCAGGGCGTCTGGGTGGCGCCGGCCCACCGGGGCCGGGGCATCGGGACGGCGGGGACGGCGGCGGTCGTCGAGTACGCGCGCACGACGATCGCCCCGGTGGTCAGCCTGTACGTCAACGACTTCAACACCACGGCGCGGGCCGCCTACCACCGGGTGGGTTTCCAGGAGGTCGGGCAGTACGCCAGCGTGCTGTTCTGAGACCGGTGGGTCCGTCTGACAGGGTGGGATCGTGCCGAATCGGGGACCCGCGCTCGCGACCGCGCTCCTGCTGCTCACCGCCCCCGTCCTGGGCGCGTGCTCGGGCAACGCCGAGGACGACGTCCGGGACGCCGCGACGTCGTTCCTCGACGCCTGGTCCGGTGGCGACCTGGCGGAGGCCGCGGGCGCGACGACCGACCCGGACGCGGCCACGGCCCTGCTGGAGCAGACGGCGGGGGACCTGCCGGAGGCCACGCTCGGCACCGAGCTCGGGGAGGTCGCCGTCGAGGACGGCACCGCCACGGTCGGCTGGACGGCGACGTGGGACCTGTCCGCTGCTCCTGACTGGACCTACGACGCGACGCTGCGCCTCGAGGAGGGCGACGACGCGTGGCAGGTCGTCGCCGAGCCCACCCTGGTGCACCCGGAGCTGGGGGAGGGGCAGCACCTCGAGCTGGCCCGCAGCCTGCCCGAGCGCGCCCCGATCACCGACGCGACCGGCGCGCCGCTGTTCGCGCCCACCGAGGTGGTCGACGTCGGTGTCGACCCGGCCCAGGTCACCGACCTGCCGTCGCTGGCCGCCGGCCTCTCCGCCGCGACCGGCATCGCCGCCGAGGAGATCGTGGCCGACGTGGAGGCGGCGCCCGAGGGCCAGTTCGTCCCGGTCATCACCCTCCGTCGTCCCGACTTCGAGGTGATCCGCGCGCAGGTCTTCGACCTGCCCGGCGCGGTCTTCCCGACCACCACCCGCCTGCTGGCGCCCAGCGCACGCTTCGCCTCCGCCCTGCTGGGTCGCGTCGGCGAGGCCACGGCCGAGGTCATCGAGGAGTCGCAGGACGACGGGGTGCCGCGCTACGCGGCCGGTGACCAGCTGGGGCTCTCCGGTCTGCAGCGGGCGTTCCAGGAGGAGCTCACCGGCACTCCCGGCTTCACCGTGTCGGTCGTCAGCACCGACGAGTCGACCGCCGACGCCGGGGTCGAGGTCGCCGCCGTCGCGCCGGAGGCCGGCACGCCGGTGCAGACGCCGCTGGTCCCGGCCCTGCAGAACGCCGCGGACGCCGCGGTGGCCGGCCAGCAGCTGCCCACGCACCTCGTCGTCGTCCGGCCCGGCACCGGGGAGATCCTCGCGGTCAGCTCCAACGAGGCGGCCGACGCGGGCAACGCGCTGAACGGCCAGTTCCCGCCCGGCTCCAGCATGAAGACGATCACCGCGACGGCCCTGCTGTCGTCCGGCGCGCTCACCCCGGACACCCCGGTCGCCTGTCCGGGGACCACCGTGGTCGAGGGGCGCGAGTTCGAGAACCAGGACCAGTTCGACCTCGGCACCGTGCCCTTCACCGAGGCCTTCGCCCAGTCGTGCAACACGACCTTCATCGAGCAGGCCCTGCAGCTGCCCGACGGCGCCCTGGCGGAGGCGGCGTCGTCCTACGGCGTCGGCACGGAGTGGCAGCTGCCCGTCGGCATCTTCGGCGGCAGCGTGCCGGCCGACAGCACCGGGACGACGAAGGCGGCGAACGCCATCGGCCAGGGCCAGGTGCTGATGAGCCCGGCCCAGATGGCGCTCGTGGCGGCCGGCGTCGCCAGCGGGACCCCGACGGGGCCCGTCGAGGTCGTGGGCGCCGAGCCGGCCGGACCGGCACCTGCCGGTCCGGGCCAGGCGGTGCTGGACGCGCTCCGGCCCCTCATGCGGGAGGTCGTGCTCTCGGGGACCGCGACGGCCCTGTCCGATCGCGGCGAGGTGTACGGCAAGACGGGGACGGCCGAGTTCGGGGACAACACCCCGCCGGACTCGCACGGCTGGTTCATGGGGTACCAGCTGGCCGGTCCCCAGGGCGACATCGCCTTCGCCGTCCTGGTCGAGGCCGGCCAGTCCAGCAGCGTGGCGGTCGGTGTCACCGACGCCTTCCTCGGCGCCCTCGGCTGAGGCCGGCCCGGCCTGGTCAGGTGGCGGGGAGCCCCGGGAACGCGCTGGTGGTGGGGGACTGGCCGGCGGCGGTCCGCCAGCTCACTGCCCGGCCCTCGGTGGCGGTGAGCACGCCGACGGCGAGTTCGCGGGTGCTCCGCTCGACGGACTGGTCGAGGACGCGGACCCAGGCCGCGGAGACGCCGTCCTCGAGGGTGACGGCGAGCGCGGCCGCGTCGATCGGGGACAGCACGGGGAAGGGCAGGGTGTAGCCCCCTTCGGCACCCACCGGCTCGGTGCCCCGCTCGGCGAGCAGGGTGACGACCTGGTCGCGGACGTCGCGGTGCGCCACCTCCGACGCCACCGCTGCCGCCTGCGCGGTCGGGTCGAGGGCCGCGCCCACGACGCCGTACCCCCAGATCGCCGCGTGCTCGGCGGCCAGGGCCTCGGAGAGCGCCGCGTTCTCGGTGCGCTCGTCCAGCGTGCCCGCGTCCGTGTCGTCGTCAGCCATCGTGGGTCTCCGTCATGCCAGTCTCCCGTCCTGCCCGGCGAGCCCGGCGGCGATCGAACCCAGCAGTGCCGCCCGGGCACCGGACTGGTCGACGCAGGCCGTCGCGTGCGACGCGGCGGCCGTCGCCACCTGACCGCGGAGCCAGGCCCGGGTCTCCGGGGCCGCCGGGGCGCTGCCCGCCGGAGCGCTCGACGACGACGAGCTGTCCGGTGCGGCGGCCCGCAGGCGGGTGAGCTGCTCGTCGGCCTGCGCGGCGAGGTCGGCCACCTCCGCGGCGAGCGCCGGGTCGGCCGCGCCGGCGGCCACGAACGCGGACACGACCGCCTCCTGGACCGCGACCTGCGCGCCGAGCTCGTCCGCCTGCTCGCTCGTGACCTGCTCGCGCTCGTCGGCCGACGACGAGGTGCAGCCCGTCGCCAGGAACGCGAGGCTCGCCGCCGAAGCCGCCAGCAGGGTGCGCCGGGAGAAGCCGCGAGGGCTCGAGGGGGACGGAGAAGTCATCGCCGCCATTCTCGCAGCCGACCCCTCCCGGTGTCCGCAGTGCGGTCGGGCGCGTCCGGCGTCCGTCCCGGGCGGACCGTGCGTCCCTCCGTCCCCATCCCGCGGCCCGGTGCGCGGTCCGGGGGCCGTTCCCGGGGCGGTAGCCTGACCTCTTCCCCCCACTCGGGCCCGACCTGCGCGAAAGGCGGGTCGCGCCGGATCGGCGGGGGAGTGGCGTTCCGCACGAGGCGGCCGCTCGAGGCCTCGAGGAGGAGACCGTGTCCACCTCTCACGGCACCCAGCGCACCGATCCGGCCACGTCCCGGCTGGCCGGCTGGATCGAGCCCGTCGTCGGGGCGGCGGGCTACGACCTGGAAGAGCTCGTCGTGACCCCCGCGGGCCGGCGCAGCGTCGTCCGGGTCGTCGTCGACCGGGACGAGGGCGTGACCCTCGACGACATCGCCGAGGTCAGCCGCGCGGTCTCGGAGGTGCTGGACCGGAACGACGACGGCATGGGCCGGACGCCCTACGTGCTCGAGGTGACCAGCCCCGGCGTGGACCGGCCGCTGACCCAGGAGCGGCACTGGCGGCGCAACGTCGGCCGCCTGGTGACCGTCGCGGTCGGCCCGGCCGGCCGCACGCAGGAGGTCACCGGCCGGGTCACGGCGGTCGACGGCGCGGGCGTGACGCTGGCCGTCGAGGCGCAGGGCAAGCCGGGTGCGAAGAAGCGGCCGCCCACGCCGCGCGACGTCCCGTGGGCCGAGCTGGGCGCGGGGCGGGTGCAGGTGGAGTTCGGGCGGGCCGGGTCGGGGGACGACACGGCCGCGGACCACGACCTGGCCGACGACTCGGAGTTCGACGACGACATCGAGCCCAGCGGCGTGCCGCAGGCGCGAGGAGGAGCACAGTGAACATCGACGTCACCGCGCTCAAGGCGGTCGAGCGGGAGAAGGGCATCCCGGCCGACACGGTGATCGAGGCCATCGAGACGGCACTCGTGACCGCGTACCGGCACGCCGACGGAGCCGCCAAGCACGTGCGGGTCCACGTCGACCGGAAGAGCGGCGAGGTCGCGGTGCTGGCGCAGGAGCTCGGCCAGGACGGCGAGGTCGTCCGCGAGTGGGACGACACCCCCACCGACTTCGGCCGGATCGCGGCCAGCACGGCCAAGCAGGTCATCGTGCAGCGGCTGCGCGACGCCGAGCACGAGCAGACCTTCGGCGAGTACGCCGGCAAGGAGGGCGACATCGTCAGCGGCATCGTGCAGGCGCACGACCGCCGCAACGTGCAGGGCACCGTGCTGATCGACATCGGCAAGGTCGAGGCGGTCCTCCCGCAGGCGGAGCAGGTGCCGGGCGAGGAGTACACGCACGGCAGCCGGATCAAGGCCTACGTGGTGTCGGTCGCCCGCACCTTCCGGGGTCCGCAGGTGACGGTCTCGCGGACCCACCCGAACCTCGTGCGCAAGCTGTTCGCCCTCGAGGTGCCCGAGATCGCCGACGGCAGCGTGGAGATGATGGCGGTGGCCCGGGAGGCCGGGCACCGCTCGAAGATCGCCGTCCGCACCAAGGTGGCCGGGCTCAACGCCAAGGGAGCGTGCATCGGCCCGATGGGTCAGCGGGTGCGCAACGTCATGAGCGAGCTGCACGGCGAGAAGATCGACATCGTCGACTGGTCCGACGACCTCGCGACGTTCGTGGCCTCGGCGCTGAGCCCCGCGAGGGTCAACAGCGCCCGGGTCGTCGACCCGCAGGCCAAGGCGGTCCGCGTGATCGTCCCGGACTTCCAGCTCTCGCTGGCGATCGGCAAAGAGGGGCAGAACGCCCGCCTGGCGGCCCGGCTGACCGGGTGCCGCATCGACATCAGGAGCGACGCCCAGCCCGACGACGACACCGCGACCCCCTCGCCCGGGGTGGGCCGCCCGCCCTTGCGGTCCGGCGCCCCCACCGGCGCCGAAGGCCGCCCGCCGGCCCACCGGCCGCCGGCTCACCGCCCCCCTCCCCGACGGGCGGAACATCCCGGACCCGCCACGCGCTAGAGTGCAGGGTGGTCGAAACGTCCGAACCGGTCCGCACCTGCGTGGGGTGCCGGCGACGCGCTCCGGCCAGTGAACTGCTGCGTGTCGTCCTCCGTTCCGGGGCCCTGGTCCCGGATCCACGACGGCGGCTCCCCGGAAGGGGGGCATCGGTGCACCCCACCCCGGAGTGCCTGCACGCGGCGGAGCGACGCCGGGCCTTCGCCCGGGCACTGCGTCTCCCCGGAGGCAGCGGCCCGGTGGAGGCAGGTCCGCTCCGCGCCCACGTCCTCGGTTCCTCTCCGGAGTGAGCCCGGCGCGGGCCGGGACGGGCAGCAGTACAGAGGTGGTGCACCGCGACCAGCACCTGCGGGAGCGATCACCAGAAGTTCCAACGTCGGGCCGGCACCAGGCCGGTCCGCATGTCGACAGGACCCGTCGGATGACTCAGCCGTGAAGTTCTCACGATGACCATGCGCCACTAACGACGAGGTCGAGCGGGCAAGCCGCCGGCCTCACCAAGAGGAGACCCGTGCCAGGCAAAGCCCGCGTACACGAACTCGCCAAGGAGTTCGGTGTCGACAGCAAGACCGTGCTCGCCAAGCTCAAGGAGCAGGGCGAGTTCGTGAAGTCCGCCTCCTCGACCGTCGAGGCCCCCGTGGCCCGACGGCTCCGCGAGGCCCTGGGCGCCGCCACCGGCGCCGCAGCTCCCAGCGCTCCCGCACCGGCGGCCCGTCCGGGTCCGGCGGCCGCGCGTCCCGCTGCACCCACC
>DASQTE010000367.1:0-3396 GCA_035642035.1 Blastococcus sp. | reverse complement strand
GGTCGGGGCGGTGCCGCTGCCGGTCCACGTCCCGGTTCCGGCGGAACCGCCCGTGCCGCCGCCCGTGGCACCACCCGTCGCCGCACCACCCGTCGCGACACCTCCGGCCGGCGCGGCGCCGGCCGCGGCACCGAACCCGCCGACGTCCGACACCCCGGCAGCCGGGTCGACCGGCGGCGCCCCGGGCGCCGGCGACTGCGCGGACTCCGTGGCCACGCCGGGCACCGAGGGCCCCGGACCGCCGCCGACCCCGGTGTCCGGGTCGCCGGTGAAGACGCCCTCGGGATCACGGGAGGAGCCGACGGTGCTCCCGCCCTGGGCCAGGAAGAGGGCGACGGGAGCCGCGATGAGGAGGCCGGCGCAGGCGATGCCGAGCACCAGGATGATCCGGGCTCGGTGGCGCTGGGCGGCGGAGCGGAGGGCGCCGAGCCCGGGAGCGCCGCGCGATGCGGTGCCCGGGGCGCGGTGCCGGTGGTCGCGGGACAGGGCCGGCTCCTCGTGGTGCGGTGACGCAGGGGGGAAATCCGTGGCCGCCTACCCACGCTCTGCGACCTCATGCCCGACACGCGGGACTACCGCCGCGCCTCCTCCAGCAGCGGCCGCAGCCGGGCCAGCGACGCGGCGAGGCCGGGGTGCAGGTCGACGTCGTCCAGCTGCGCGACCGGCACCCACGCCACGCCGTCGCTCTCGCCGTCCAGCCGCAGGTCGCCGGCCTCGATCCGCCGCGCGGGGACGGCCAGCACGGTCGTGTACGCCCAGCCGCCGTGGTCGTCGACCGACCGCGCGCCGAGGACCACGTCGTGCGGGAACAGCCCGAGCTCCTCGCGCACCTCCCGCAGCGCGCCGTCGTCGGCCGATTCGCCGTGGTGCAGCGCACCGCCCGGCGTCCCCCAGGTGCCGCCGTGGTGCGACCAGGAGGCGCGGTGCTGCAGGAGCACCTCGGGACCCCGGGTGCCGTCGCGGTGCAGGAGGATGCCGGCGGCCCCGGCCCGGCCCCAGTGGCGGTGGCCCTGGGCGCAGGTCGTCCAGCCGTCGGTCGAGGCGAGCACCCGCCCAGTGAACCCGGTCCGCGCAACCACGGGCGCGCAGGGAGGGGTCGTCGACGCTCTGACTCTGCCCACCGGGGATGGGCAGAGTCAGACTGTGCCGGGAGTCGGGTCCGTGGGGCCGGGCGGCCCCGCGGGTGGCCACGCGCTCGTGGACGTAGGTTGCAGGGACAGCCCACGCGCGCACCGGAGGACCCACCCGCATGACCACCACGACGACCATGGCCGAGGTCCCCGGACTCGTCGGCACCGAGCTCGGCAGCAGCGACTGGCACGAGGTCACCCAGGAGCACGTGAACCAGTTCGCCGAGGCGACCGGTGACCACCAGTGGATCCACGTCGACGTCGAGCGCGCGAAGGCCGAGAGCCCCTTCGGCGGCCCGATCGCCCACGGCTACCTGACGCTGTCGCTGCTCGCGCCGCTGTCCTCGCAGGTCCTGCGGGTCACCGACACGGTGATGGGCGTCAACTACGGCCTCAACAAGGTGCGCTTCCCCTCGCCGGTCCCAGTGGGCGCGAAGGTGCGGCTCACGGCCAGCCTGAAGTCCGTCGAGGAGGTCACCGGCGGGCTGCAGCTGACGCTGGCCGCCGTCATCGAGCGCGAGGGCGGCGACAAGCCGGTCTGCATCGCCGAGCCGGTCTACCGCTACTACGGCGGCTGACACCAGGGTGCGCGTCGCGGTCTTCACCGGTTCCCACGACGGCCCGCCCGCGCACGCGGCGGCCGCGGCCGCCTTCGCGCGGGACCTCGCCGAGGCCGGTGCCGGCATCGTCTACGGCGGCGGGCGCGTGGGGATGATGGGCGTCGTCGCCGACGCGGCCCTGGCCGCCGGTGGCGAGGTCGTCGGTGTGATCCCGCAGCACCTGGTCGACGACGAGGTCGCCCATCCCGGGCTCCCCCGGCTCGAGGTCGTCCAGTCGATGCACGAGCGCAAGGCGGTGATGGCCGACCTCGCCGACGCGTTCGTCGCGCTGCCCGGGGCGGCCGGCACGCTCGAGGAGCTCTTCGAGGCCTGGACCTGGGGCATGCTCGGCCTGCACGCCAAGCCGACGGCGCTCCTCGACGTCGACGGCTTCTGGCAGCCGCTGCTCGGCCAGCTGCAGCGCATGGTCGACGACGGGTACCTGGACGCCGTCCGCCTGGACGCCCTGGGTGTCGTGACGGATGCCAAGGGCCTGCTGGCCTTCGTCGAGGGGTACGAGCACCCGCCCCGCAAGTGGTCGGCCCCACCTCCGACGCGCTGACCGGACCCCGGGACGGGAACGGCCCTACCGCCGGGTAACCCGCTGGCAACAGGGGCGTGGTCCACTGACCGGATGCCGCCCCGACAGGTCGCCGAGAGCCGTGTGGTCCACGGGCACAAGCGCGCCTTCGTCCGGGCCGGCGAGGGACCGGCGCTGCTGCTCCTGCACGGCATCGGGAACAACTGCCAGACCTGGTCGGGCGTGATCGACCGGCTCGCCGAGACGCACACCGTCATCGCGCCGGACCTGCTGGGCCACGGCAACTCCGACAAGCCGCGGGGCGACTACTCGATAGCCGCCTACGCCAACGGGATGCGCGACCTGCTGTCGGTGCTCGACATCGAGCAGGCCACCGTCGTCGGCCACTCCCTCGGCGGCGGCATCGCCCTGCAGTTCGCCTACCAGTTCCCCGAGCGCTGCCAGCGGCTCGCGCTGGTCGGCAGCGGCGGGCTGGGCCCGGAGCTCTCGGCCGGGCTGCGGGCGGCCACCCTGCCCGGCGCCGAACTGGTGGTCACCGCCCTGGCGAGCGTGTCCGGCCCGCTCCGGTTCGGCCTGCAGACCGTGGAGAAGATCGGCCGGACGGCGGGCTGGCGCCGGGTGGGCGACCTCGCCGAGGCCGGCGACGCGCTGCTCGCGCTCAAGGACGTCGAGGCACGGCGGGCCTTCCTCAGGACCCTGCGCGGGGTGGTCGACGCCCACGGCCAGGCGGTCACCGCGCTGGACCGGCTCTACCTCGCCGACTCGGTCCCGATGCTGGTCATCTGGGGCAGCCGCGACCCGATCGTGCCGGCGCAGCACGCCGAGGCGGTCCGCGAACTGGTCCCGAGCGCCCGGGTCGAGGTGTTCTCCGGCGCCGGGCACTGGGCGCACCTGGACGAGCCGGACCGGTTCTGCGACGTGCTGCTCGACTTCATCGAGTCATCCGAGCCGGCGGCCCACGACCTCGACAGCTGGCGGCGCCTGCTCGCCCAGAACTGGGACGGCGTCCCGCGGCCCGTCGGGCACTGAGCGCCGCAGCTGCCTAGCGTTCCGGGCATGGAGCACTGGGACGTCGTCGTGGTCGGCGGCGGGCCGGCCGGCGCGGCGTGCGCGGCCGCGGCCCGTC
>DASQTE010000366.1:0-7125 GCA_035642035.1 Blastococcus sp. | reverse complement strand
CGCGCTCAAGGAGACCCGTCAGCTCAACCTGATCATCAAGGGCGACAACTCGGGCACCGTCGAGGCGCTCGAAGAGGCGCTGATGAAGATCGAGGTCGACGACGACATCTCGCTGCGGGTCATCCACCGCGGCGTCGGTGGGATCACCAAGAGCGACATCGACCTGGCGCTGGCCGACGACGTCATCGTCCTCGGCTTCAACGTCCGGGCCGAGGGTCAGGCCACCGAGCTCGCCAACCGCGAGGGCGTGGACGTCCGGTACTACACGGTCATCTACCAGGCCATCGACGAGATCGAGGCTGCGCTCAAGGGCATGCTCAAGCCCGTCTACGAGGAGGTCCAGCTCGGCACGGCGGAGGTCCGCGAGGTCTTCCGGGTGCCGAGGATCGGCAACGTCGCCGGTTCGCTGGTCCGCAGCGGCACGATCGTCCGGAACTCGAAGGCGCGGCTCGTGCGTGACGGGGCCGTGGTCGCCGACAACCTGACGGTGGAGTCCCTCCGCCGGTTCAAGGACGACGCGACCGAGGTCCGTGAGGGTTACGAGTGCGGTATCGGCCTGGGGTCGTTCAACGACATCAAGGTCGACGACGTGATCCAGACCTTCGAGATGCGGGAGATCCCCCGCACCTGATGAAGGACTCCGCTGCCCCCGCGCCTCGCAGGCTCGGCACGGGGCGCAGCAGCGGAGCCGTTGCAGCACGTTGCGGTAGGAGGCGGTGAGCGTGTTTACCGGCACGCTCACCGCCGACCTGCTGCTGGGCGACGTCCACTCGCTCAAGGGCAAGCGCGCCGTGGTGCGGCCGATCGTGGCCGAGCTGCGGCGCCGCTTCTCCGTGGCCGCCGCCGAGGTGGGCGACCAGGACCTGCACCGCCGCGCGCAGGTCGGCGTCGCCACCGTCGCCGGGGACGCCGGCCAGGTGACCGACGTCCTCGACGCGTGCGAGCGGTTGCTGGCCGAGCGGCCGGAGGTGACGCTGCTCTCGACGCATCGTCAGCTCATCAGCGACAACGACTAGAAGGACCCCCTCACCCCCACCGCTCGCAGGCTCGCGGCGGGCCCCTGCGAGGGGGCCGCTCCAACCCCTCACCTGGAGGTCCGAAATGGCCGACCCGGCCCGCGCCCGCAAGCTGGCGGTGCGCATCCGTCAGATCGTCTCCGCCGCGATCGAGACGCAGATCAAGGACCCCCGCCTGGGCATGGTGACCGTCACCGACGCCCGGGTCACCGGTGACCTCCGCGAGGCGACGGTGTTCTACACCGTCTACGGCGACGAGACGCAGATCGCCGACTCGGCCGCGGCGCTCACCAGCGCCACCGGGGTGCTCCGCTCCACGGTCGGCAAGCAGACCGGCATCAAGTTCGTGCCGACCCTGACGTTCATCGCCGACATCGTCCCGGACACCGCCCGGGAGCTCGAGGAGGCGCTCGAGCGCGCCCGCCACGCGGACGCCGAACTCGCGCGTGCACGGGAGGGCGCCCAGTACGCGGGTGACGCCGACCCGTACCGGAAGCTCACCGAGGACGACGAGGACGGCGACGGCGAGGACATGGTCGGGTCCGACACTGCCGATGACAGTGCTGACGATCCCGCCACCACCAGGAGTGCGTCGTGACCGAGAACGACCCCGATCCGCACGAGCCCGACGAGGGCCAGGGCACCTCGGTGCTGGGAGGTCGCGCGGCCCCCGACGCCGGGGACCCCACCGACGGCGGCCGGCACGGCCAGATCGGGGAGACCCCGAGCATCGCCGCCGACGAGCCGGAGGACGGATCCACCTACCCGGTGGGCGGTGGCTCGGTCGAGGAGGAGCAGAACGCTCCTCCGGTCGCCGACCCCGGACCGGACGCCTGAGCGACGTGTCCCTCACCTCGTCGCGCCCGGCTGCCTCCCCGCTCCGCACCGCGGCCTCGGTGCTCGCCGAGGCCGCGGACGCCCGCGCCACCGTCGTCCTCTCGGGGCACGTGCAGCCCGACGCCGACGCCCTGGGCAGCACGCTGGCCCTCGCGGAGGGCCTCCGACGCCGGGGAGCCCGCGTCCTCGTCACGTTCCCCGACCCGTTCACGCTGCCGGCGTCGCTCGGCTGGCTGCCCGGCGCCGAAGGGCTCGTGCCGTCCGCGGCGGTGCCGTCGTCGCCGGACGTGTTCGTCAGCCTGGACGCCGCATCGCCCGGCCGCCTCGGCGAGCTGGCCGCGCTCCTGGACTCCGCGGGGACGACCGTGGTCGTCGACCACCACGCCAGCAACCCGGGCTTCGGCGACGTGCGGCTGATCGACGGCGGTGCCCCCGCCACGGTCACGCTGGTCGCCGGACTGCTCGACGAGTTGGGCGTCACCCTCGACCCGCAGCTGGCCACCTGCCTGTACGCCGGGCTGGCGGCCGACACCGGCTCCTTCCGCTTCGGCAACACCCGCCCGGAGACCCACGAGCTCGCGGCGCGGCTCCTGGCCACCGGGATCGACCACTCCGACATCAGCAGGCGGCTGTTCGACACCGCCCCCTTCGGCTGGCTCGGACTGCTCTCCGTCGTCGCCGGGCGCGCCGTCCTGGAGCCCGACGTGGGTGCCGGGCTGGTGTGGACCTGGTCGAGCACCGCCGAGGCGGCCGAGCACGGCCTGCCCGGGGAGCAGCTCGAGGCGCTGGTCGACGTCGTGCGCTCGACGCAGGAGGCCGACGTCGCCTGCGTGCTCAAGGGTCAGGACGACGGGTCGTGGTCGGTGTCGCTGCGGTCGCGCGGGGCGACGGACGTCGCGCGGGTGGCCATCGCCCTCGGCGGCGGCGGGCACACGCTGGCGGCCGGGTACAGCTCCTACGGCGACCGCGAGTCGACGATCGCTGCCCTCCGCGCGGAGTTGTCGGCCCGATGACGGCGCCGTCCTCCGGACGGCCTCCCGACACCGCACGTCCCTCCGTCCTGTCGCTCGCCGTCCCGGCCCTCGTGGTGCTGGCGGCGGAGCCGCTGTACCTGCTCGTCGACACCGCGGTCGTCGGCAACCTCGGCACGGTGCCGCTCGGCGGGCTGGCGGTCGGGGGCGCGCTGCTCGCCTGGGCCGCGGCGCTGCTGAACTTCCTCGCCTACGGCACGACGGCCCGCGCCGCCCGGCGGGCGGGAGCGGGCGACCGGGACGGCGCGGTGGCCGAGGGCGTCCAGGCGACCTGGCTCGCCCTGGCCCTCGGCGTCGGCGTCCTCGTCCTGTTCCAGGTCTTCGCCGGACCGCTGACCCGGCTGCTGGCGGGGGGACCGGGCGCCGTCGCGGCGGCGGGGGAGGAGTGGCTGCGGGTCGCCAGCTTCGGCGCGCCCCTGCTCCTGATCTCGCTGGCCGGCAACGGCTGGCTGCGCGGCGTGCAGGAGCTGCGCCGTCCGGTCCGGTACGTGCTGGCCGGCAGCCTGCTGAGCCTCGTGCTCTGCCCGCTGCTCGTGCACGCGGCGGGCCTCGGTCTCGTCGGCTCCGCCGTCGCCAACGTCGCGGGCCAGGCCCTGACGGCGGCTCTGTTCGTCCGGGCACTGACCCGGGAGGGCGCAGCCTGGCGGCCGCGGCCCGCGGCGCTCCGCAACCAGCTGGTCATCGGTCGCGACCTGCTGCTGCGGGCCGCGGTCCTGCAGATCTCCTTCCTCGTCGCGGCAGGGGTCGCGGCACGCGCGGGCACGGCCTCCCTCGGCGCGCACCAGATCGCGCTGCAGTTGTTCTTCTTCCTGGCCCTCGTGCTCGACGCGTACGCCATCGCCGCCCAGACGCTCGTCGGGCATGCCCTGGGCGGGAACCGGCCGGCGGAGGCCCGGGCGACCGCCTCGCGGGTCGCCCTCTGGGGTCTGGGTACCGGCGTCCTGGTCGCCGGCGCGCTCCTGCTCGCGCGGGAGGCGCTGCTCCCGCTCTTCACCGACGACCCCGCCGTCCTCGCCGAGGCGGAGGTCGTGTGGTGGTTCCTCGCCTGCATGCAGCCGCTCGCCGGTGTGGTGTTCGCCCTGGACGGCGTCCTCATGGGCGCCGGCGACGTCGGCTACCTGCGCACCGTGACCATCGGCTCGGCCGTCGTCGGCTTCCTGCCCCTCTCGCTGCTGGCCGGCCCGCTCGGCTGGGGGCTGGCCGGGGTGTGGACGGGGCTCTGCCTGTTCATCGGCCTGCGGCTGGTCGGCGTGCTGGTCCGGGTGGCGGGTGACCGCTGGCTGAGCGCGCCTGCGACGGTGGGGACGTGAGCACCGCGAGAACGACGCCCGAGCGAGCATCGCAGGGAGCGCCGGCGACCGAGGAGCGGAACGAGGGCGGAGTCGAGCAGTGAGTCGACGAGCCGACGCCGACGTGCCGCCCGGCCTGCTGCTGGTGGACAAGGCCGGCGGGATGACCTCGCACGACGTCGTGGCGCGGGCCCGCCGGGTGCTGTCGGTCCGCAAGGTCGGTCACGCCGGCACGCTCGACCCGATGGCCACCGGCCTCCTCGTGCTGGGCGTCGGGTCCGCGACCCGGCTGCTCGGCCACGTCGGCGGGCACGACAAGACCTACGAGGCCACCATCCGGTTCGGGCAGTCGACCGTCACCGACGACCGCGAGGGCGAGGTGCTCGCCACGGCGTCCACGGCGCACGTGGACGACGCCGCGCTGCGGGACGCGCTCGCCGCGCAGACCGGGCCGCTGCAGCAGGTGCCGTCCTCGGTGAGCGCGGTCAAGGTCGAGGGACGCCGCTCCTACGACCGCGTGCGCGCCGGCGAGGCGGTGGAGCTGGCCCCGCGGTCGGTCACGGTGCACCGGCTCGACGTGCACGGGATCCGGCGGCCGGAGCCAGACCTGGTCGACGTCGACGTCACGGTGGCGTGCACGGCCGGCACCTACATCCGGGCCATCGCGCGCGACGCGGGGGCCGCGCTCGGCGTGGGCGGGCACCTCACCGCGCTGCGCCGCACCGCCTCCGGCCCGTTCACCGTCGCGAACGCGGCGGCGGTCGAGGACGCGGGCGCCGCCCTGGTCGCCGGAGGAGGGACGGGGTTCCTGCCGCTCACCGAGGCCGCCACCACCGTCTTCGCCACCCGCCGGGTGACCGTCGAGGAGTCGCGGGCGCTCGGCTACGGCCAGCGGATCCCGGCGACCGGCGCCCCCGGTCTGCACGCCGCCGTCGACCCCGACGGCCGGCTGGTCGCCCTGCTCGAGGACGCCGGCGCCACCGCCCGGGTGGCCGTCGGCTTCCCGGCCCCCTGACCTGTGGCAACCTGCCGGGCGTGACCCTCGAATCCCGGCTGGCCGCCCTGGACGCCGAGCTGTCGGCCGTCCCCGGCGTGCTGGTCGCCTTCTCCGGGGGCGTCGACTCCGGCGTCGTGCTCGCGGCCGCCGTGCGGGCACTGGGCACCGACCGGGTGGTCGCCGCGACCGCGGTGTCGCCGAGCCTCCCCGCGTCCGAGCGGGCGGGCGCCGTGGAGTTCGCGGCCTCGCTGGGTGTGCGGCACGAGCTGCCGCGCACGGACGAGCTCTCGCGCGAGGGCTACCGCGCCAACGCGGGCGACCGGTGCGCCTTCTGCAAGACGGAGCTGGTCGAGGTCCTCACCCCGCTCGCCGCCCGGCTGGGCATCGCCCACGTCGTCACCGGCACCAACGCCGACGACGTGCGGGCCGGCTTCCGCCCGGGCATCCGCGCCGCCGCGGAGCGTGGCGCCTGGGCGCCCCTGGCCAGCGCCGGCATGACCAAGGACGACGTCCGGGCCGCCGCCCGCCTCTGGGGGCTGCCCCTGGCCGACAAGCCCGCCGCCGCCTGCCTGGCCAGCCGGATCGCGTACGGGGTGCCCGTGTCGGCCGAGGGGCTCGCGCGGGTGGAGGCGGCCGAGGCGTCGCTGCGCGCAGCCCTGGACGAGGCGGGCCTGGTCGTGCGGAACCTCCGGGTGCGCGACCTCGGCGGGGACACCGCCCGGGTGGAGGTGGACGCCGCGCTGGTGGGCCGGCTGGCCGGCCGCGACGACCTGCTGTCGGCCGTCGCCGGCTTCGGCCGGGTCGAGGTCGACCCGCGCGGGTTCCGGTCCGGGTCGATGAACGAGCTGCTGCCCGACCCGGTCCGCTACCGCTGAGCCGACCGCACGATCCGCGCCGCGGCGACGCCGGCACCGAACCCGTTGTCGATGTTGACCACGAGCACCCCGGGCGCGCAGGCGGTGAGCATGGTGAGCAGCGCGGCCAGCCCCTCGAAGGCGGCGCCGTAGCCCACCGACGTCGGCACCGCGACGACGAGTCGGTCGGTCAGCCCGGCGACGACGCTGGGCAGCGCGCCGTCCATCCCCGCGACGACGACGACCGCGTCGGCCGCCGCGACCTGCGGGGCGACGGCGAGCACCCGGTGCACGCCGGCCACCCCGACGTCGTCGATGCGGGTGCAGCCCACCCCGCTCGCGGCGAGGGTCGCCGCCACCTCGGCCGCGACCGGTCCGTCCGACGTCCCCGCCGTCAGGACCACGACGTCACCGACCGGTGCCGGCAGGTCGCCCACGAAGGCGCAGCGGGCCTCGGGGTCGACGATCGCGTCCGGCCACCGCGCGAGGACCGCGGCCGCGGTGGCCTCGTCCACCCGGGTGGCCCAGGCCGGCGCGGCTCCGCCGTCCAGCAGGGCGGCGAGGCAGGCGACGGTCTGGTCCGGGGTCTTCCCGGCGGCGTAGACCACCTCGGGCGTGCCGGTGCGCCGGCCCCGGTCCAGGTCGAGCCGGGCGAAGCCCAGGTCGGCGGTGCGCTGATCGTCCACCCGCCCAGCATGCGGGATTGACCGGAGCCCGGGTCGGGAAGGGGAAGGCCATGAGCGTCGTCAAGATCAACGCGATCACGGTTCCGAAGGACAAGCAGGAGCGTTTCGAGGAGCGCTTCCGCGGTCGTGCCGGAGCCGTGGAGAAGACCCCCGGCTTCGAGTGGTTCGAGCTGCTGCGTCCCGTGGAGGGCACCGACCAGTACCTCGTCTACACCCGCTGGGCCAGCGTGGCCGACTACGAGGCGTGGCAGTCGAGCCAGGACTTCGACCGGGCCCACGACGGCGGCGGCGACACCCTGGCGCCGGCCGCCCCGCACTCCGCCCACGTGTGGACGTACGAGGTGCTCGAGTCGGCCGGGCCGCACGCGAACCAGCAGAACCAGGTGTGAGCCCGTCGCGACGTCGGCGGTCGGCG
>DASQTE010000365.1:0-7632 GCA_035642035.1 Blastococcus sp. | reverse complement strand
GAGGACCTCGTCTTCGCGCAGGTCAACGGTCGGCCGATCGACAAGAAGACCGACTACGACGACTGGACCCGCCTGCTCCACAAAGCCGGCGTCCGCCACGTCCGGCTGCACGACGGCCGGCACACCGCCGCCACCTTGCTGCTCAGCGAGAACGTGCACCCGCGGGTGGTCATGGAGCTGCTCGGCCACAGCCAGATGCGCACGACCATGGACATCTACAGCCACGTCATGCCGGCACTGGCCCGCGAGGCCGCCGACCGGATGAGCGCCCTGCTGCTGCCACGTGAGGGTGGGCAAACTGCAACCACAACTGCAACCAGAGACGACTCAGGCCGCTCTCCCGAAGGAGAACGGCCTGGTCATCGGGGTGGAGCTGAGGGGACTCGAACCCCTGACCCCCACACTGCCAGTGTGGTGCGCTACCAGCTGCGCCACAGCCCCGTGCCGACCCGGTCTGGTGCGTCCGAGCCGGGAGCAACTGTACAGGCCGGGCGGAGTGCTCCCACGCAGGGGTGGCGGCGCCGCACGTCGCGGCGCCGCCACCGGGTGGACGGTCTCAGGGCTGCTTCATCTGGGCGATGCGGATGTGGTTGCCGAACGGGTCGCGCAGGCCGAAGTCGATGCCGTACGGCTGGTCGACGGGCTCCTCGGTGATCTCCACGCCCTTGGCCTTGAGCTCGGCGTGCGTCTTGTAGGCGTCGTCGCAGGCGAAGAACAGGTGCCCGCCGGCGACGCCCTTGGCGATCGCCTCCCGCACCTGGGCGGCGCTCTCCTCGCTCATGGACGGCGCCCCGGGCTTCTCGAGGAGGACGGCACGGTCGGGCTGGCCGGGAAGGTTGACGGTCAGCCAGCGCATGGGGCCGAAGTTCATGTCGGCCTGGACCTCGAACCCGAGCTTGCCGACGTAGAAGTCGAGGGCCTGGTCCTGGTCGGGGACGTAGATCTGGGTGATGGTGATGGCGGTCAGCATGGGCAGAACGGTAGGGACCGTCACTCCCCCCGTGCTTCTCCAAAACTGCTGGGTCTGGCCCACCGCATCGCGAAGCAGGTGGGCACCGCGGGAAGGGGCCCGCGCTGCCGGTACACCGACGGCGGCTCGCCCACGATCTCGCGGAAGACCCGGCTGAACGTGCCGAGACTGCTGAAGCCGACGTCCATGCAGATGTCGGTGACGCTGCGGTCCCCCGAGCGCAGCAGGAACATCGCCCGCTCCACCCGGCGGCGCTGGAGGTAGCGGTTCGGCGTCTCGCCGAACGTGGCCCGGAACGTGCGGATGAAGTGCGCCTCCGACACGTGCGCCAGGCGGGCCAGGGTCGGGACGTCGAGCGGTTCGGCGTACCGGCGGTCCATGGCGTCGCGGGCCCGGAGCATGCGGCGGTTCGAGTCCTCCACCACGTCGCTCATGCACGCGATCAGATCACGGGGTCAAGCGACCGGTCAGACCCCGACGCCCCGTTCCGCCAGCCAGGTGACGGGGTTGATGCGCTCGCCGTCCTCGCCGCCCTCGTGCACCTCGAAGTGCAGGTGGGGGCCCGTGGACTGGCCCCGGTTGCCCAGCAGCGCGATGGTCTCGCCGGCCTCCACGTACTGGCCCGGCTCGACGAGGATCGAGTCCATGTGGCCGTAGACGGTGACGTCGCCGTTCTCGTGGAGGATGTAGACGGCCAGGCCGAAGCCACTGGCCGCACCGGCGCGCAGGACGACGCCGTCCCCGGCCGCGTACTCCGGCGTCCGCATGGGTGCGGCGAGGTCGATGCCGTAGTGAAACGTGCCCCAACGGCTGCCGAAACCACTGGTCAGCCGGGCGCCGTCCACCGGCAGCACGAACTTGGGCCGGGCCGCCTCGCGCGCCGTGGCCTCGGCCTCGGCACGCGCCGCGCGGGAGGCGGCGACCTCCTGCAGCCGCGCCTGGGCCTCGGCGACGGTCACCGACGCCTGCGGCTTGACCTCGAGCCCCTCCTCGCCGCCGAGCAGCGCCTGCTGGGCCTCGAGCACCGACGTGGCCTCCGCGGACGCGGCCGGGGCGCCGTGCAGCCCGAGACCGGCGGCCGCGACGCCACCGGCGAGCAGCGCGGCGAGCAGGAGGGCCGGACGGCGGGCGACCTTGGGTGCCGGGCGGCGGGCGACTTTGGGTGCCGGGTGGCGGGAGCGGGCGGGAGCGCCGTGACGAGCGGCCGGACGGACCGCGGTCAGGAGGTCCGTGGGGGCCTCGGAACGTGCGCGCATGCACCTGCCCGATCATGTGCGAGGGGAAGCCGAAGGGGAGTTCGGCTGATCGCCATCCAAACATTCCGTGATTCCCTCGTGACCGGTTGTACGGCGCGTTGCGCGGAACACGCCGTGCGAGCTGTCTCACAGGCCCCGCCAGTCACAACCGTTACTCACATCGGTGTCATTCTGGGCCGCCGGCCTCGGGGCCTCGAGCGGCGTGTGCGACTGCCCACACCGCCGCGCGTGGGTGCACCCGAGCGGGCGGCCGCCTGGTTTCGGAGAGTCGGCGAGGGGGCATGGTCGTCCTCCGGCGTGAAACCACCCGCGCCGCTCCAGCGTCTAACGATTCAGGCGTTCGACGAGCGGGAAGGGCGGCGCACCCTTGCGCGGGTGACCGCCGGAGCCGTGTACTGCTGATCACCGTCGGTCCGTAATGGGGGCGGCCGCGATGAGCCGTGCCCACTTACGACCAGACGGAGGGATGCGTTGACCCAAGCCGAGATCTTCACCCTCCCCCAGAGCCCCGGCCAGGTGCCCGCGGACGTCCCGACCGCCACCGACCTTGCCGTGGCCACACTGCCCAACGTGGTCGCCACGGCCGTCGCCGTGCGCCCCCTCACCGACCGCACCCTCGGGCAGCACGACGCTCAGCTGATCGTCCCCACGTACGACCGGCGGTCGCTGACCCCAGCCGTCGTGCACTTCAGCGTGGGCGGGTTCCACCGCGCCCACCAGCTGCTCTATTTCGACGACCTCGCCGAGCACGGGATCAGCACCGGCTGGGGCGTCGTCGGCGTCGGCCTGCACAGCCGGCACATGAAGGACGCCCTGGCGCCGCAGGACCATCTCTACACCGTCGTCGAGCGCAGCCCCGACGGTGAGCGCGCGCGGGTGGTCGGCGTGATGATCGACTACCACTTCGCCCCCGACGGTCCCGGAACGGTCCTCGACGTCCTGACCGACGAGCGGACCCGGATGGTCTCCCTGACCATCACCGGGAGCGGCTACCGGCTGAGCCCGGAGAGCGGCGACTTCGACGCCGACGACGCCGACATCCGCTGGGACCTCACCGAGACCGCGCAGCCGCGGACCGTCTTCGGTTTCATCGTCGAGGCGCTCGACCGCCGTCGTCGCGCCGGCCTGCCGCCCTTCACGGTCGTCTCCTGCGACAACATGCACCGCAACGGGGACGCGGCACGCGCCGCGATCGTCGGGTTCGCGCGCCTGCGCGACGAGGTGCTGGCGCGCTGGATCGCCGACCGCGTCGCCTTCCCCAGCAGCATGGTCGACCGGATCACCCCGCACACCACACCCGAGCAGCGGGACGCGGTGGCCCGGCGCTACGGCGTCGACGACAACTGGCCGGTCATCACCGAGCCGTTCTCGCAGTGGGTCATCGAGGACGACTTCTGCAACGGACGACCCCCGCTGGACCGCGTCGGTGTGCGCTTCGTCCGCGACGTGGCGCGCTACGAGCTGATGAAGACCCGGCTCCTCAACGCCAGTCACTGCGCGCTGGGCTACCTGGGCTCCCTAGCCGGGCACACCAGCATCGACCGCGTGATGGCCGACCCGCTGCTGGCCGAGTACGTCGAGCAGCTGATGGACGTCGAGGTGACGCCGCTGCTGCCCCCGCCGGACGGCATCGACCTGGCCGAGTACAAGCGGTCGCTGCTCAAGCGGTTCGCGAACCCCGCCATCGCCGACCAGCTGTACCGCCTGTGCCGGCGCGGCTCGACCAAGATGCCGCACCACCTGCTGCCCTCGCTGCGGGAGGCCCTCGCCACGGACCGCCCGCACGCGCTGCTCACGCTCGCCGTCGCGGCCTGGTTCCGCTACCTGCGCGGCGTCGACACCGAGGGCCGGCCCGTCGTCGTCGACGACCCCCGGGCGGAGGAGCTGCAGTCCCTGGCCCGTGCCGGTGGCACCGACCCCCGGCCGCTGCTCGGCATCCGGTCGATCTTCGGCGACCTGGGCGAGTACCCCGTCTTCGTCGCCGAGCTCGCCGATGCGCTGGACCGGCTGGAACGCGACGGCGTGCGGCTGACCGTGGCCGCCACGCTGCACCCGTCCGCGCGGTTCCGCGCGTGACCCCCGACGACCCGAGGGAGACCCACCGCATGCCGCCCGTCCCGACGCAGCCGCTCGAGCAGGTGCGCTTCCTGCTCTGCGACGCCGACGGCAACCTCTTCCCGTCCGAGGAGCCCGCCTTCGACGCGTCGGTCGAGGTCACCAACGCCTTCCTCGCCGAGATCGGCAGCGACCGCCGGTTCACCGCGCCGGAGCTCCGGCTCGCCGCCACCGGGCTCAACTTCCGCTCGACCGCCCGGCGCCTGGCCGCCGAGGCCGGTGTCCCGGACGTCGACGTCGAGCCGTGGGTCCAGGAGGAGAAGCGGGCGGTGACGGCCCACCTCGCGCGCACCCTGCGACCGCACCCGCCGACGTCCGCCGCGCTCGAGGCGCTCGCCGGGCACCTGACGCTGGCCGCGGTGAGCTCCAGCGCCCTGGCCCGCCTGGCCGGGTGCTTCACGGCGACGGACCTCGACGAGCTGATCCCGCCGTCCCGCCGGTTCAGCGCCGAGGACTCGCTCCCGGTGCCGACCAGCAAGCCGGACCCCGCCGTCTACCTGCACGCGTGCGCGCAGCTCGGCATCCCGCCCGAGGCCGGCCTCGCGGTCGAGGACTCCCTGCCGGGTGCGCAGTCGGCCGTGGCGGCCGGCTGCCCCACCATCGGCAACCTGCTGTTCGTGGCCCCGGAGGAGCGGGCCGACCGGGCCGCGGCACTGGAGGCCGCCGGCGTGCTCACCGTCGTCAGCTCCTGGCAGGAGATCGCCGACCTGGTCCTCCCGGTGATCGCCCGGCGGGACGACGACCTGATTCCGACGGGGGGGACCCGGTGAACATCGTCTACAGCGCCTTCCGCGGCCACTTCTCCGACAGCCCGCGCGCCGTCCACGAGGCCCTGCTGGCGCAGGGAGCCGACGGTCCCGCCGCCGACGCGACGCACACCTGGCTGGCGGCGCCCCACCTCGCGGACACCTTCCCGGCCGGCGTCGACACGGTCGAGTTCGGCAGCCCGGAGTGCATCGCCGCGCTCGAGGGCGCCGACGTCGTCGTCTCCAACGACCACATCCCGCTCGACTGGGAGAAGCGGCCGGGGACGACGTACCTGCAGACCTGGCACGGGACGATGCTCAAGCGGATCCACAACGACGTCCTCTGGGCGCCGGAGGGGCGGCTGAGCTACCTCGAGCAGGACATCGCCCGCTGGGACCTGCTGCTCTCGCCGAACGCGGTGTCCACCGAACGCCTGCGGAAGGCGTTCGGCTTCACCGGCCCCATCCACGAGACCGGGCTGCCGCGCAACGACCTGCTGAGCTCGCCGCGGCGGGCCGAGGTGCGGGCCGCCGTCCGGGCCGACCTCGGCATCACCGACGAGCAGAAGGTCGTGCTCTACACGCCGACGTGGCGCGACGACCTGGTGTTCCGGAAGACCGGCCCGCAGGACTTCGAGTTCGCGATCGACCTCGAGGACTTCGCCGAGCGGCTCGGGACCGACCACGTGCTGCTGCTCCGGCTGCACAACATGGTCATGGACCGGCTGGAGATCACCGAGGGCTCGGTGGTGCGCGACGTGTGCAGCCACCCCGACATCCGGGACCTGTACCTGGCCGCCGACCTGATGGTCACCGACTACTCGTCGACGATGTTCGACTTCGCCATCACCGGCAAGCCGATGCTCTTCTACACCTACGACCTGGACTACTTCCGGGACGAGCTGCGCGGTTTCTACTTCGACCTGGCCGAGGCGGCGCCCACTCCCCTGCTGCACACCAGCAAGGAGCTCGTGGAGGCGATCGCCGACATCGACGGGATCGCCGCCCGCACCGCCGACCGGTACGACCGCTTCCGCGAGACCTTCACCCACCTCGAGGACGGTGCGGCCACCGCACGCGTCATCGACCTGCTCTTCCCGTCCGGCGCAGCCGCGTCCGGCACCACCGGCACCCGACCTCTCGAGGGAGATGAGACCCGTGCGGACCTCTGACCGTGTTCTTCCGACCGTCCTGCGTGGCCGCTCCTCCTCGCGGTCGGCGCGGCTGCACGCCGCCCAGCCGCCGCTGCAGGTGGTCATCCTGGCCGCCGGCATGGGCACGCGCCTCGGCCGCGACCACCCGAAGCCCCTGACCCCGCTGAACGACGGCCGCAGCATCCTGCAGCGCCAGCTGGACGGGCTGCGGGCCGTGCTCGGCCAGGACGTCCCGATCACCGCGGTGGTCGGCTTCCGGTGCGAGATGATCATGCGGGCGGCGCCGGACCTGACGTTCGCCTACAACCCGGACTTCGCCGAGACGAACACGTCCAAGAGCCTGCTCCGCGGGCTGGGCACCTCCCGCGACGGCGGCGTGCTGTGGCTCAACGGCGACGTCGTCTTCGACCCGGCCGTGCTCGAGCTGGCGCTGCCGCACCTGCGGGACGACCAGAGCTTCGTCTGCGTGGACACCAACACGGTGGCCGACGAGGAGGTCAAGTACACCCTCGACGACGACGGGTTCGTCCGCGAGCTGTCGAAGACCGTGGTCGGAGGCCTGGGCGAGGCGGTGGGCATCAACTTCGTCTCCGCGGCCGACAAGCCGGCGCTGATCGAGCACCTCTCCGCCTGCGACGCCCAGGACTACTTCGAGCGCGGCATGGAGACCGCCATCGAGCGGCAGGGCCTGCGCTTCCGGCCGCTCGACATCTCGGAGTTCGCCGCGGTGGAGGTCGACTTCGAGACCGACCTGCACCGGGCCAACAACCTCCTGCCCGGATCCCTCAACCACGTGGTCGACGAGGTCGCCGAGGTCGGCTGACCCGTCCGTCCGGTTCCGGTCAGCCGACCGGGACCGGACCACCGGGCCGCGCGGCGGTCTCGCGGAAGCGACGGACGGCCGCGATGCCGCCGACCACGAGGCCCGCACCGAGCGCGAGGAGCAGGGTCACCGCCACCCGCGCGAGCGCGTGCGGGCCGGTGGACGCGACGTTCGCCGTCCACAGCACGTCGACGTCGGGCAGCCCCTGCACCAGCAGCAGCCAGCCGAGGACGACCGCGAACAACCCGGTCATCGCGCCCCGGCCCCGCCGGGACGCGCGGAAGCCGAGAGCGGCGACCAGGACGGCGGTCAGCGCGGGCAGCAGCGCCGAGACCACCGCACCGGCGTGCGAGGACACGCTCACCGGCGGCTCGGGCGTCGCCGCGGCGTGCCACAGGGCGGCGGCCGCCCCGACGAGCAGCAGCGCGCCCAGCGGCCGCGGGCTGCGGGCCAGCAGCCCGGCGGCGAGCGCGACCAACGCCAGGGCGGCGTGCAGCGGCCACACCAGCCACGGGGACGGCGGCGGGCTCCAGGTCAGCTCGCCGGCCACCTCGACCGGAAGGCCGTC
>DASQTE010000364.1:0-11133 GCA_035642035.1 Blastococcus sp. | reverse complement strand
GCCCGCCACTTGGCCCACGCCGGAACGCGGACCTCTCCCATGGAGTCGTGCTCGATGCGGAAGTCCGCGCCGTCCTGCTCGGCGGCGTCGTTCTGAGGGGCCACGCTGCGCTCCCGGGGGTGTGGATGGTGACTTGCTCCGGGAGCGACCCTAGACACCTCCCGGAGAGGCCACGATCCCGGTGAGGGGCAGAGCCACGCCCGCCTGTCGGAGCGTCGGGTGTGGAGGTCGGTGGCCCCGCCCCCTAGCATCGCTGCGCCGCTTGCCGCGTCTTCCGAGGAGTTGCCCCGATGTCCCAGCCGCCGTACCCGCCGCAGGGCGGCAACGAGGGCGACCAGCCCGGCCAGCAGGGCTGGAACCCTCCAGGGGGCTCCGACGACGCCACCCGCCAGTTCGGTTCCCCGGGTGGTGGGGGTCAGCGCGACGAGACCCGGCAGTTCGGTCAGCCGCCCTACGGACAGCAGCCCGGCCAGCCGCCCTACGGCCAGCAGCCCGGCCAGCCGGGGTACGGGCAGCAGCCCCCCTACGGGCAGCAGCCGCCCTACGGCCAGCAGCCCTACGGACAGCCGCCCTACGGCCAGCAGCCGGGGCAGTCCGGCTACGGGCAGCCGCCGTACGGCCAGCCCGGTCAGCAGTGGGCACCTCCGGGCGGCCCCGGCGGGCAGCAGCCGAAGGGCAACAAGAACACGCTGATCGCGCTGGTGGTGGCCGGCGTCGTCGTGCTCGCCGCCGTCGGCGTCGCGCTCTGGCTGCTGCTCGGCAACGACGACAGCACCACCGCGACCGGTTCGAGCACCAGCGCCAGCAGCGAGGCGAGCCCGACGACGTCGGAGCGCAGCAGCTCGTCGAGCCCCCGATCCACGTCCTCCTCCTCCTCCTCGTCGGCTCCCAGCTCCAGCGCCGAGCCGTCCGGTGACATCCCGCCGGCCACGGTGCCGCCGACCGGCCTGGGCGACGACCCGGTCATGGACGCGTACGCGCAGGACTGCTTCGACGGCGACATGGAGGCGTGCGACAACCTCTTCCTGGAGTCGGAGGTCGACTCGGTCTACGAGGCGTACGGCGACACGTGCGCCGGCCGCCAGCCGCTGGGCACCGGGACGCTGTGCACGGTGACCTTCCCGTCGTAGCCCCGCACCTCCCGGGACGGCCCGGCACTCCCACGGGTGCCGGGCCGTCCCGCGTCCGGAGGAGGTCCGCCGGGGGCGGCCGGTCGGTAGCGTCGGAACCGTGACCGACGACGCTTCTGCGGGACCACCGGCGGTGCGCGCCTCCGACGCCGACCGGGAGACGGTCGTCGCCCGTCTGCAGGCGGCCGTCGGGGAGGGGCGGATCGACCTCGACGAGTTCGGGCAGCGCGCCGACGCCGCCTACACCGCCGTCTCGCGTGCCGAGCTCGACCTGCTGGTGGCCGACCTCCCCGCCGACGCCCCGCCCCCGGTCGAGATCGTGGGGCAGCGCCCGCAGGAGGAGGTGACGAGCGTCCTCGGTGACGTCACGCTGGCCGTCGCCTCGACGCCGCCGAAGCGTGTCGGCACGGTCTTCGGCGACGTCCGGATCGACCTGCGCGGCCTCCGGACCCATACCGACCGGATCGACCTCTACGTGAGCACGGTCTTCGGGGACATCGACGTCATCGTGGCCGAAGGGGTGGACGCCGAGCTGCACGGGCGCACCGTGTTCGGCGACCGGAAGGTCCAGCTCGCGCCGGTGCAGCGGCTGGCCGGCACCCCGCTGGTCGTCGTCCACGCGAAGGCGATCTTCGGCGACCTCAAGCTCCGCAGCCTCGCGCCGGGCGACTCGCCCACCCGCTGGGGTGCGCTGATGGAGCGGCTCGCCCAGCGCAAGCCGCTGCCCTGATCCGGGACCGGACCTACTGCTCGGGCTCGTCCCGGTCGAAGGGGACGGCGGAGTAGGCGCGCAGCTTCTCCAGGGAGTGCAGGCTCTCGATCGAGCGGATGGTGCCCGACCTCGAGCGCATGACCAGCGACTGCGTGGTGCAGCCGCCCGACCGGTACTGGACGCCGCGGAGCAGTTCGCCGTCGGTGATGCCGGTGGCGACGAAGAAGACGTCGCCGCGCACGAGGTCGTCGATGTGCAGGACGCGGTCGAGGTCGTGACCGGCGTCGATCGCCTTCTGCCGCTCCTCGTCGTCCTTCGGCCAGAGCTTGCCCTGCAGCGCGCCGCCCATGCACTTGAGCGCGCAGGCGGCGATGATCCCCTCCGGCGTCCCGCCGATGCCGAGCAGCAGGTCGACGCCGGTGCCCTCGCGGGCCGCGGCGATCGCGCCGGCGACGTCGCCGTCGGTGATGAACTTGATCCGGGCCCCGGCCGCGCGGACCTCGTCCACGAGCCGGTCGTGCCGCGGGCGGTCGAGGATGCAGACGGTGACGTCGCCGACCGAGCTCTTCTTCGCCTTGGCGATGCGCCGGATGTTCTCGGCCACGGGGTCGGTGATGTCGACGACGTCGGCCGCGGCCGGCCCCGTCGCCAGCTTCTCCATGTAGAAGACGGCGGACGGGTCGTACATCGCACCGCGGTCGGCCACGGCCATGACGGCGATCGCGTTGGGCATGCCCTTGGCCATGAGCGTGGTGCCGTCGATGGGGTCCACCGCGACGTCGCACTCGGGGCCCTGGCCGTCGCCCACCTGCTCGCCGTTGTAGAGCATCGGCGCCTCGTCCTTCTCCCCCTCGCCGATGACGACGACGCCGTTCATGCTCACCGTGCCGATGAGGGCCCGCATCGCGTCGACCGCAGCGCCGTCGCCGCCGTTCTTGTCGCCGCGGCCCACCCAGCGGCCGGCCGCCATGGCGGCGGCCTCGGTGACGCGGACCAGCTCGAGCGCGAGGTTGCGGTCGGGGGCGGGCCGGTCGGCGCTGAAGCCGCGACTGGTCGGGAGGGGGCCTTCGGGAACGGGCAGCGACACGGGACCTCCTGGTCGGCCCACCGGCGTCGGTGGGGGTCGGGCCTCGGCGAGCCGTCCGGACGACGGGCGGCGGAGGGGTGGAGCCTGCCTGCGATCCTAGGTGCATGACCGGACCCGGCCCGACGAGCGAGCAGTTCCCCACCCCGGCGGGGGCCACCCCTCCGCCGGTGTCGCCGGCGATCGAGCGGGCGAACCGGATGAACGCCGCCAACATGCTGCGGTCCCTGCTGCCGCTGGTGGTGATCTGCCTGCTCCTCGTCGCGTGGCAGGCGTTCCGCTCGAGCGGTGACGTCGGTGTGCGGACGGTCGACCCGTCGACGACGGTCCAACTGGCCGCGGCACGCGCCGGCTACGAGCTGGTGGTCCCCACCGACCTGGACGAGGGGTACCGCCCGACCAGCGCCCGCACCGACGCCGGGGGTGCCGGCGAGGGCGACCCGGTCACCCTCGAGATCGGCTACCTGACTCCCGAGGAGGAGTTCGCCGGGTTCGTGGTCAGCGACGACCGGGGCGCCGATCCGGTGGCCGACGTGCTCGACGGCGCGGAGGAGCAGGGGGCGGCCGACATCGGCGGCCGGAGCTGGACCCGGTCCACGTCGGTCGACGGCGAGACGGCGCTGTCCCGCGAGGAGGGCGGGGCCACGGTGCTCGTCACCGGGTCGGCGTCGGACGACGAGCTGGAGACCGTGGCCGCGTCCGTGGAGCCCTACGCGCCCTGATCCGCGCCGCGGACGTTGACGTTTCTGTGTCGTACATCACGACCTGGTATCTGCCGGGTGCGTTGCGTGTCGACACGCGGTGGCTTTCGGGACGCTTCCGACCCCTCAGTCACGCGATTCACTCGCGCACCCCCCAGGAGCCAGCATGTCCCCTCGTGCCTTCTGCCCCGGCGGCGACCACCGGCCCCCGGCCACCGGCGGTTCCTGTCCCTGCGGGATGGTGACCCGGGTGCCGACAGCCAAGGCCCCGGTGCGGGCGGAGCCGGTCGTGCGGCCGGAGGTCCGCGACGCGCTCGCCCGCTGCCTCTACGACGGGCCGGGTGACCCGCTGGCGCTGGACGCCAGCGACCACCGCCCGGACGAGCTGCGGATGTCGGCCATCCTGCGGCGCCGCGCGGACCGGATGCTGGCCGCCCTGGCCGCGGCCGGCCTCGCCGTCACCGCCGACGGCGAGCTGCGTCAGGCCGCCTGACCCCCCGGGCGGACGACGCCGGTCAGGACCGGTCGGCGTCGTCCGCCGGAACGGCCGCGGCCAGGCGCTCCCGCGCGCGGTCCAGCCAGTGCTGGCAGAGCGTCGCCAGCTCCTCGCCGCGCTCCCAGAGCGCCAGCGACTCCTCCAGGGTCAGGCCGCCGGCCTCGAGCCGGCGGACGACGTCGGCGAGTTCCTCGCGGGCCTGCTCGTAGGTCGTCGTCGGCTCGGCGTTCGCGTCGGTCGTCACGGTTGCCCATCCTCCCCGGTCCCTGACCGGTCCACGCGGACGGTCAGCCGGCCGCCGGCCACCCGGACGAGCAGCCGCTCGTCGTCGGCGACCTGGGCGGGATCGCGGACCAGTGACCCGTCGTCGCGCTGGACGACGGCGTAGCCGCGGTCGAGCGTCGCGGCGGGGGACAGGGCGGCCACCCGCGCCCGGGCGTGCTCGAGGTCGCGCTCGGCCCCCTCGACGCGGTGCACGAGGGTACGGCGCGCGCGGGTCCGCAGGGCGAGGACGTCGTCCCCCCGCCCGTGCAGCAGCCGGTCGGGCGAGGCCAGCACCGGCCGGCTGCGCATCGACTCGAGCCACCGCACCTGCTGCTCGAGGCGGCCCGTGAGCACGTGCCGCGCGCGCGACCGCAGCCCGTCGACCAGCCGGCGCTGCTCGCCGATCTCGGGCACCACGCGGTGCGCGGCGTCGGTGGGAGTGGCGGCGCGGACGTCGGCGACGTGGTCGACCAGCGTCGTGTCGGTCTCGTGGCCGACGGCCGTGACGACCGGCGTGCGGGTGGCGGCGATGGCCCGCACCAGCCCCTCGTCGGAGAAGGGCAGGAGGTCCTCGACCGACCCGCCACCCCGGGCGATGACGATGACCTCGACGGCCGGGTCGGCGTCGAGCCGGCGGAGCCCGTCGATGACGTTCTGGGCGGCCAGCGGGCCCTGGACGGCGCAGTTGTACATCTCGAACCGGATCGCGGGCCACCGCCGCCGCGCGGTCACGAGGACGTCCCGCTCCGCCGCGCTGTCCCGGCCGGTGATGACGCCGACGACGGCCGGCGCGAACGGCAGCGGGCGCTTGCGGGCCGCGTCGAACAGGCCTTCGGCGGCCAGCAGCCGGCGGATCCGCTCGATGCGGGCCAGCAGCTCCCCGAGGCCGACGGCGCGGATCTCGGTGGCGCGCAGCGAGAAGGACCCGCGGGCGACGTAGTAGTCCGGCCGCGCCCGCACGATGACGCGGGCGCCCTCGGTGAGCTCCAGCCCGGGGCGCTCGGCGACGTCGCGGTGGCAGGTGACCGGCACCGAGAGGTCCGCGGCCGGGTCGCGCAGGGTGAGGAAGACGGTCGCCGCGCCGCCGCGGCGGGAGAGCTGCGCGACCTGCCCCTCCACCCAGACCTCGCCGAGCCGCCCGATCCAGTCGGCGATCTTGCGGGCCACCGTGCGCACCGGCCAGGGCGCCTCGGGGGAGGACGGTGCGGTCACCCCGAGAGGGTGTCAGACAGCACCGACACCCCGGCGGGCCCTCTGCCAGGGTCGGTGGTCAGACGCCGCGCGGAGCCAGCGGGCTGGACTCGACCGCCTGCTCCTGGAGCTTCTCCAGCTGGTTGTGGAGCAGTCGGAGGTAGGGCTCGCGGGCCCGCGTGGCCTCCTCGTAGGCGAGGAGGTCCTGGACGGTCTTGAGCGCGTACCCGCGGAGACGGCCGCGCAGCTGGGCGATCGAGAAGCTGTCGTAGCCGTCGACCGGGGCCGCCCCGACCGCCTGGGAGCCGGAGAGCTCGCTGCCGCCCTGCGGGTCGTCGGTCGGCGCGGTCGACGTCTCGCCCACCGCGTCGACAGCGGCGCCTTCGGCGACGGCGGCGTCCTCGGCTGAGGTGTCGGGCCCTCCGACGTCGGTGCGCACACCCGTGGCGGCCGCGACGTCGGAGCCGCTCTCGTCGGTGGCCGTCGCCGCCGGTGCCTCGGGGGCGGCGACGCCCTCGTCGGTGACCGAGGCCTCGACGGCGGCGACCTCGCCGTCCGGGGTGACGACGTCGACGGTGGTGCTGACGTCGGCGGTCTCCACCGCGGCCGAGGCGTCCGCTGCCGGGGAGTCGTCGGACTCCAGCAGGGCGCTCTCGAGCGCATCGGCGTCCTCGGTGGCGGGCGAGTCGTCGACCAGGGAGAGGCTCGGCGAGCCCGGGGCGGTCTCCTCGAGCGTGGGCGCCTGGTCGACCAGCTCGTCGATGGCGATCTCGTCGAGGATCTCCTCGATGGCCGGCGCCTCGGCGGCGAGCTCCTCGATCGACTGCTCACCCGTCTCGACCTTGTCGCCGAGCTCGTCGACCACCGCGGTGACCGCGTCGGCAGCCGGGTCGGCGGGGAGCTCGGCGACCTCCGCGTCGGCCTCGTCGGGGCTCGCCGCGAAGGAGTCGCCGGCACGGTCGAACGCCGACTCGCGGAAGCCGTTCGAGGCGGGGACGGCCGGCTCGTCGTCGTCGTCGAAGGTGGCGAGACCGGGCTCGTTCTCCCCGCGCAGGCCGGTGAACAGCTCGTCGCCACGGGCGACCAGGCCGGCGTACTGCTGCTGCAGCTTCATCGCCTGCTGCATGGCCAGGCCGATCAGGCGCACCGGGAGGCCCGGCAGCGTCTCCGGCAGCTTGCGCGCCTCGTCCAGCACGGTGGCCGCCAGACCGGCGGCAGCGCGGACAACCTCAGGGATCTCTCGAGCCATGGCCCCAGCGTGCCCCACAACCCGCGGCACGACACGCGATGTGGGCAGATCCACCCGGGGAGGGGGCCGTGTCCGGTCCCACCCTGCCGGACCGGGAGCCCTCTGCCCGAACGCACCTACAGTGGGGGCATGGCTGATCAGCGCGGACGTGTCCTCCTGGCCGATCCCCGGGGCTACTGCGCGGGCGTCGACCGGGCGGTCGTGGCGGTCGAGCGGGCGCTGGAGATCCACGGTGCTCCGGTGTACGTCCGCAAGCAGATCGTCCACAACAAGCACGTGGTGGCGACGCTCGAGCGGCGCGGCGCGATCTTCGTCGAGGAGACCGACGAGGTGCCCGAGGGCTCGGTCGTCGTCTTCAGCGCGCACGGGGTCTCACCGGCGGTGCACGAGGAGGCCGCCACCCGGCAGCTGCGCACCATCGACGCCACCTGCCCGCTGGTGACCAAGGTGCACCAGGAGGCGAAGCGGTTCGCCCGCGACGACTTCGACATCCTGCTGATCGGCCACCGCGGTCACGAGGAGGTCGAGGGCACCGCCGGCGAGGCGCCGTCCCACATCCAGCTCGTCGACGGCGCGGAGGGCGTGGCCAACGTCCAGGTGCGGGACCCCGAGAAGGTCGTCTGGCTGTCCCAGACGACGCTGTCGGTCGACGAGACGCTCGCGACGGTCGACCAGCTGAAGAACCGGTTCCCCGGGCTGCAGTCGCCGCCCAGCGACGACATCTGCTACGCCACGCAGAACCGCCAGCAGGCGGTGAAGCAGATGGCCGCCGAGTGCGATCTGGTGCTGGTGGTCGGCTCGACGAACTCGTCGAACTCCGTGCGGCTGGTCGAGGTGGCGCTCGAGGCCGGCGCCCGCGACTCGCACCTCGTCGACTTCGCCTCCGAGATCGACCCGGCGTGGCTCGAGGGAGTGGGCACCGTGGGCGTCACCAGTGGCGCCTCGGTCCCGGAGATCCTCGTCAGCGAAGTGCTCGACTGGCTCGCGGAGCGCGGCTACGCCGACGTGGAGACCGTGAAGGCCGCCGAGGAGCGCCTGGTGTTCGCCCTGCCGCATGAGCTGCGGCGCGCCGAGAAGGCCGCGCAGGCCTCCGGCGACTGAAGCTCCGGCGGCCGGCGACGCCGCCCGCCTCACGTGCGAGAGCCCGTTCCCGGACGACCGGGAACGGGCTCTTTGCGTGCGCTCCCTGGGGGGAGGTCGAGCGGAGTCAGCGGCGGGCGGCCAGCCGGATCAGGGCGAGCACCAGGGCGACCGCCGTCGCCAGGCCCATGGTCGGGAACCCGCGGACCAGCAGCGTCGCGATCGTGGGCAGGTTGAAGCTCGCGGACGGCGCCAGGCCGATGTTGACGGCGGCGACGGCGAGGAACACCAGGGGCGGGGCGACGACCACCGTGACGATGTCGTTCCGGCGGACGACGAGCGCCGCCAGCGCGGTGACGGTGACCAGGGCGACCAGCGTGAGCGTGCCCAGCCCGACGCCGAGGAACGAGTCGGCGGCGGCGGCGGCCAACGTCACGAGGAACATGCCGACGACCGCCACGATGCCGCGGATCCGGCCGCCGCTGTCGCTCTGGGCCGGGCTGGTGGCCGCACGCTCGCGGGCGGGGCGGGCGGTGGCGCGGGGCTGCTCCAGCGGGTCCTGGCGGTAGCGGTCTTCCACGCGTCCGCGCGGGATGTCGGCCCGCGGGCGCAGCGGCGGCTCGGGGCTCCGGCGGGACGACTGCGGCCGGGGCGAGCGGCCGGCGCTCGACGGACGGCCGGGCCGCGCGTCGGCGCTCGCTCGACCGGGCCGCGCCCCGCTCCGAGGCCATGCGTCGGCTGTCGCCATGGCACTCCTCCGTCCCCGTGCGGCCGGCCCTCTGGCCGACGTGTGACTCCACGGTATCGACAGAAGCGGCAACTCATGCGGAGGATGACGTCGCGTTGCGTCCATCAGCGCTTACGCGCGGTGTCCGTGTGACCGGCGGGACGGTTGCGCCGGAGCGGTGCCCGGTTGCTCAGCCGGTGGTGCCGTCCCGCGTCACCTCCACGTCGTCGTCCAGGTCCGGCTCGGCGGGGCGCAGCGTCCGCACGGTCGCCTCCAGCGGCTCGGGTGTGGGGACCGGGCTCTCGGCCACGCCCAGGTCGTCGAAGCGGCGGGCCGCGGTCAGCACCGAGCGCTCGTAGGAGCCCACCGTCTCGTTGAAGCGGGTCATCGTCGTCCCCAGGGCGGAGCCGAGCCGGGTGAGGTGGCCGGACAGCGTGCTCAGCCGGGCGTGCAGCCGGCGGCCGACCTCGAGCACCTGGTCGGCGTCGCGGGCCAGCCGCTCCTGCCGCCACGAGTACGCGACGGTGCGCAGCAGGGCCAGCAGGGTGCTCGGGGTGGCCAGCACGACGTCGCGGGAGAACCCGTACTCGAGCAGCCCGGGCTCCGCCTCCAGCGCCGTGGTGAGGAACCCGTCGGAGGGCACGAACAGGACGGTGAACGGCGCCGCGGGCCGGAACGCGGTGGGGTAGCGCCGGGCGGACAGGGCATCGACGTGGGTGCGCAGCTGCCGCGCGTGCATCGCGACCCGCTGGCGCCGCACCGCCTCGTCGGTCGCCTGCACGGCCTCGATGTACCCGGTGAAGGGCACCTTCGCGTCGACGATCACCTGACGCCCGTCGGCGAGGGTGACGACCAGGTCCGGCCGGACACCGGCGCCCTGGTCGTTGGTACCGCCCGGCTGCTCGACGAAGTCGCAGTGCTCGACCAGGCCGGCGACCTCCACCACCCGGCGCAGCTGCACCTCGCCCCAGCGACCGCGGACGTGCGGTGTCCGCAGCGCCGTCACCAGCGCCGCCGTCTCGTGCTTGAGCTGCGCCGAGGCCTGGCCGACGGTGCCCATCTGCTCGCGCAGCTCGCCGTGCGCGGTGGCGCGGTCGCGCTCGATGCCGGCCAGCAGACGGTGCAGGTGGTCCAGCGACTCGTGGACCGGCTCGAGCCCGGCGTCCCCGGGACGGCGGCGGGACAGCAGGGCGACCACGCCGAGGGTGACAGCGGTGGCCAGCAGTGCGCCCAGGAGGAGACCGGTGAGCAGGGAAGCGGCGTCCATGCCCCGGAGGCTGCCGGAGGGGTCCGACAGTTCTGGGGAGGCGTGCCCGTCAGGCGGGGACGGACGCGTGCTCGGCCTCGTGGTCGAGCAGCCACCGCTTCACCGGCGTCCCCCAGCGGAAGCCGCCGAGACCGCCGTCGGACCCGAGCACGCGGTGGCAGGGTACGAACAGCGCCGCCGCGTTGCGGGCGCAGGCGTTGGCCGCCGCCCGCACCGCCGCCGGCCGGCCGCAGCGGGCGGCAAAGCCGGCGTAGGTGTCGGGCCGCCCGGCGGGCACGGTCCGCAGGATCTCCCACGCCTCCTGCAGGAACGGGCCCGACCGCTGGCGGACGACGACGTCGTCGATGGAGGTGAGGTCGCCCGCGAAGAACTTCTCCACCTCGTCGATGACCGGCAGCCGGTCGACGGGCTCGCTGCCGGCGGGGCGCAGCGAGGCGTGGACGACGGGGAGGAGGTCGGAGAGGTCGGCGGTCCAGCCGCTCGCGACGACCACGTCGCGCCCGTCGGCGTCGGTGTCCACCACGACCGTGAAGGGGCCCGGGGGTGTGGAGACGGTGGCGTGCCGGGCGATGGTCGGGACGGTCATCATGCGCTCCTCGTGAGGGCGGGCTCGGGGACGAGTTCGGGGACAGGACGCGTGAGGTGTGTGGCGGGGCGGGTGAAGAGAGACGGCACCGCGAGCGCCCACAGGTGCAGGACGGCGTAGGACCGCCAGGGCCGCCAGCGGGTGGCGGCGTCGGTGTCGGAGCTGCCGAGCGCGGCCAGCGACCGGCGCAGCGCCAGGTCGCCGGGGAGCCACACGTCGGGGTCGGCGAGGCCGCGCAGGCCGACGAGCGCTGCCGTCCAGGGCCCGATGCCGGGGACGGCGAGCAGCGCGCGGCCGGCCTCCTCGCGGTCGGCCCCCGGATCGAGCGCGATGTCGCCGGCGGCGAGGGCGGTCGCCAGCGCGGAGACGGTCCGCCGCCGGGCGCCGGTGAGACCGACCGCGCCGAGGTCGAAACCGGCCAGCGCCTCCGGGCGGGGGAACGCGTGGGTGAGCGTGCCGACCGGCTCGGCGAGGGGCGTGCCGGCGGGGAGGAGTCGCGCCGTCAGGGTGCGCGCCCCGGCCACCGACACCTGCTGCCCGAGGACGGCGCGGACGGCCAACTCGTCGGCGTCGGGGGAGGCGGGGACCCGTCGTCCCGGCGCGGCGGACACCAGCGGGGCCAGGGCGGCGTCGGCACCGAGGACGT
>DASQTE010000363.1:0-2667 GCA_035642035.1 Blastococcus sp. | reverse complement strand
CGCCGGCGATCGCGGCGTAGGTGTCGGCGAGGAAGGCGTCGAAGCAGTCCTGGTATCCCTGCGGATGGCCGGACGGGACGACGGTGTACCGGGCGGCGCCCGGGCCCTCGCTGGTGCCGCGGAGCAGCTGCCGGTTGACCTCGCGGCCGCCGATCCACAGCGACTCGGGGTTCTCCTGGTCGAAGCACAGCGATTCCGTGCTGCCGTCGATCGAGAACCACAGCCGGTTCTTGCGGCCCTGGCTCACCTGGCTGATCGTCAGGTTCCCGGTCGCCCCGCCGTCGGTCTCGAAGAGCACGACGGCGGCGTCCTCCGTCGTCACCCGCCGTCCGCCGCGCTCGGGCACCGCGACGACGGTGCGGGCGGCGACCCGGGTGATGCGGTGGCCGGACACGAACTCGACGAGGTCGCACCAGTGCACGCCGATGTCGGCGAACGCCCGGGACGCACCGCCCGTCGCGGCGTCGACCCGCCAGTCGTCGTCGCCGTCCTCGGCGAGCCAGTCCTGGAGGTACGAGCCGTGGAGCAGCCGCACCGGGCCGGTCGTCCCGTCGGCCACGCGGCTGCGGGCCTCGCGGACCATCGGGTAGAAGCGGTAGACGAAGGGCACCGTCGCCGTCACCCCCGCGGCCGACGCGAGCCGGACCAGCTCCTCGGCCTCGGCCGGGTCGACGGCCAGCGGCTTCTCGCAGACGACGTGCTTCCCGGCGACGATCACCTGCCGGACCAACGAGGCGTGCGTGGCGTTCGGCGTGCAGATGTGGACGACGTCGACGTCGGCGTCGTCGAGCAGTTCCGGCACCGATCCGGCGGCGAGCTCGGCGCCGATGCGCTCGGCACCGGCGCGCGAGGACGCCGGGGACGACCCGACGACGGCGGCGACCACCCCACCGGCCCGGCGGACGGCGCGGGCGTGCACGGTGCCCATGAACCCGGTGCCGACGATGCCGGCACGGACGCGATCGGACATGCGTCCTCCCTCTCGTGGTGGACGTGGATGGGTGGCGGGCCGCGCGGTGCGGCCCGGGTGGATCAGGACCGGGCGGGTTCCGCGGTCGCCTGTTCCGCGAGGAAGAGGTGGCGTGCGGCGCGCCGCTCCGCCTGGCGGCGTGGATGCGGCACCGGCGCGGCGAGAAGCAGGCGCTGCGTGTAGGCGTGGGCCGGCGCAGTCGTGACCTGCGTCGCGTCGCCCGTCTCCACCAGTTCCCCGCGGTACATGACCGCGACCCGGTGGCTGACGTGCCGCACCACGGACAGGTCGTGGGTGATGAACAGGTAGGCGACGCCGGTCCGCTGCTGGATCTCGATGAACAGGTCCAGCACGCGGGACTGGGTCGACAGGTCCAAGGCGCTCACCGGCTCGTCGCAGACGATCAGCTTGGGGTCGCGGGTCAGCGCCCGGGCGATGGCGATCCGCTGCCGCTGCCCGCCGGAGAACTCGCGCGGCAGCCTCTGCCCGGCGTCGGCCGGCAGGTGGACCGCGTCGAGCAGCGACCGCACCCGGCGACCGGCCTCGGCGCGCGCGGTGCCGGTGACCAGCAGCGGCTCGGTGAGGATGTCCTCGACCGTCTTGGCCGGGTTGAGCGAGGAGTAGGGGTCCTGGAACACGACCTGGATGTCCTTGCTGAGCGCCCGGCGCTCCCGCTTGGGCAGGGCGGAGATCAACCTGCCCCCGAAGCGGATCTCGCCGCCGGTGACCGGGGCCAGGCCGAGGATGGCGCGGCCCAGCGTGGTCTTCCCCGAGCCGGACTCTCCGACGAGGCCGACCGTCTCTCCGGGGCCGATGTCCAGCGAGACGCCGCGGAGGACGCGGATCGGCTTCGACCGCCAGCCCTTGACGGGGTAGTCGACGACGACCCGGTCGGCGACGAGCAGGGGCTCCTGGGCGGCGGTCATCGGGGGCCTCCGGACGAGGGCAGGGGCACCGGCTCGGGCTCCTCAGATGCGGGGTCGGAGGGTTCTAGGTCGGCCGGCATCAGGGCCGGCCGCGAGGGGGTGTGCTCGAGCGTGGAGCCGAGCAGCATGCGGGTGTACTCGTGCTGCGGGGCGTCGAAGAGACGGCCGGCCGGCGCCTCCTCGACGATGCGCCCGGCCTGCATCACCGCGACGGTGTCACAGAGGTCGGCGACGACCCCGAAGTCGTGGGTCACCAGGAGCACGCCGAGGTCCCGCTCGGCCACCAGGCTGCGCATCAGGTCGAGGACCTCCGCCTGCACCGTGACGTCGAGCGCCGTCGTGGGCTCGTCGGCGATGAGCAGCTCGGGGTCGCACGACACCGCGCCGGCGATGAGCACCCGCTGCGCCATGCCGCCCGAGATCTCGTGCGGGTAGGAGTCGAAGACCCGCTCGGGGTCCTTGATGCCGACCCGCGCCAGCAGGTCCAGGGCTCGCTGCCGGGCCTCGGCCTTCGAGATCTTCAGGTGGTGCTGCATCGGCTCGGTCAGCTGGCTGCCGATGCGGAACGAGGGGTCGAGGTTCGACATCGGCTCCTGCGGGATGTAGCCGATCCGCCGGCCGCGGAGCCGGTTGCGCTCGGCCGCGGACAGCCGCTGCAGGTCGGTCCCGTCGAACGTCAGGTGCGCCGCCGACGTGCGCGCCGTCGGGGGCAGCAGCCCGAGGACGGCGAAGGCTGTCTGCGACTTGCCCGACCCCGACTCTCCCACCAGG
>DASQTE010000362.1:0-3417 GCA_035642035.1 Blastococcus sp. | reverse complement strand
ACTCGTCCGCGTCGAGCCCGGCGGAGCGGTGGCGCTGCACTCCACCGACCGGCCCTACGGCGGCTACTTCGACGAGGTCACGGACGCCCTCATCGAGTCGGTGGGCGAGGCGACCTACGCGGCCGCCGTCCGGCGGGTGCTCGTCGACCGCGGCGAGATCACCTACTTCGTGGAGCGCGAGCACCTCCTCGTCCTCGTCCAGGCGCTGCGGGACGACGAGGCGCTGCGCTTCGAGCTGTGCAGCAGCGTCTCCGGCGTCGACTACCTCGACAGCGGTGGCCCGGTGGCGACCCCGGACCGCCCCCGGCTGCACGTCGTCTACCACCTGACGTCGATGACCTACCGGCGTCGCATCCGCCTCGAGGTCGCCGTCACCGCCGAGGACGCGCACGTCCCGTCGGTCACCGGCATCTACCCGACGGCGGACTGGCACGAGCGGGAGACCTGGGACATGTTCGGCGTCGTCTTCGACGGCCACCCGGCGCTGACCCGGATCCTCATGCCGGACGACTGGGACGGGCACCCGCAGCGCAAGGACTACCCGCTTGGCGGCGTCCCCGTGGAGTACCACGGCGCGACGATCCCCCCGCCCGACACGCGACGGGCCTACCGATGATCGGGGCGAACCGATGAGCACCACCTACAACCCGGCCGACCCGTACGCCGGCTCCCGCGAGACCACCGAGGGCCGCGTCTACACGGTCACCGGCGGCGACTGGGACCTCACCTTCGCCGACCCGCACGGCGAGGAGCGGCTCGTCGTCAACATGGGGCCGCAGCACCCGTCGACCCACGGCGTCCTCCGGCTGATCCTCGACCTCGAGGGCGAGACGGTGACCAAGGCGCGGGTGACATCGGCTACCTGCACACCGGCATCGAGAAGAACACCGAGTACCGCAACTGGACCCAGGGCACGACGTTCGTGACCCGCATGGACTACCTGGCCCCGCTGTACAACGAGGCCGCGTACTGCATGGCGGTCGAGAAGCTGCTCGGCATCGAGATCCCGCAGCGCGCCGCGACCATCCGCGTCCTGGTCATGGAGATCAACCGGATCGCCTCGCACCTGGTGGGCCTGGCCACCGGCGGCATGGAGCTCGGCGCCCTCACCGCGATGACCAACGGCTTCCGCGAGCGCGAGATGTGCCTCGACCTGCTCGAGGAGATCACCGGCCTGCGGATGAACCACGCCTACATCCGCCCGGGCGGCCTGGCGCAGGACCTGCCGGAGACGGCGGTCGACTCGATCCGCGAGTTCCTCAAGATCATGCCGAAGCGGGTGGCCGACTACCACCGGATGCTCACCGGGCAGCCGATCTGGCAGCGGCGGCTCAAGGACGTCGGCTACCTCGACGTCACCGGCTGCCTGGCGCTCGGCGTCACCGGACCCGTGCTGCGCTCGGCCGGCCTGCCGTGGGACCTGCGCAAGACCGACCCCTACCTCGGCTACGAGACCTACGACTTCGAGGTCCCGACCGCCGACACCGCCGACGCCTGGGGCCGCTACCTGGTGCGGATGGCCGAGATCAACGAGTCGCTGAAGCTGATCGCGCAGGCCCTCGACCGGCTGGAGCCGGGTCCGGTCATGGTCGAGGACAAGAAGATCGCCTGGCCGGCGCAGCTGTCGCTCGGCGCCGACGGCATGGGCAACTCCCTCGACCACGTGCGCCACATCATGGGCCAGTCGATGGAGGCCCTGATCCACCACTTCAAGCTGGTCACCGAGGGCTTCCGGGTCCCGGCCGGTCAGGTCTACGTGCCGATCGAGTCGCCCCGCGGCGAGCTCGGCTACCACGTCGTCAGCGACGGCAGCACCAGGCCGTGGCGCGTCCACGTGCGCGACCCCAGCTTCGTGAACCTGCAGGCCACGGCGGCGATGAGCGAGGGCGGCATGATCGCCGACGTCATCGCGGCCATCGCGTCGATCGACCCCGTGATGGGAGGTGTCGACAGGTGAGTGCGCTCCCTGGTTCGGCAGAAGGAACCGCGGTCACCGGGCTCGACTCGAGCCCGGTGGAACCCGCGCCGCTCGACCTGCCGCCGCTGACCGAGCAGACCGTCCTCGAGGCGCGCGAGATCATCGCCCGCTACCCGGTGGCGCGCTCGGCCCTGCTGCCGATGCTGCACCTGGTCCAGTCGGTGCAGGGCTACGTGTCGCCGGAGGGCGTCGCGTTCTGCGCCGACATGCTCGGCCTCACCAAGGCCGAGGTCGGCGCGGTCGCGACCTTCTACACGATGTACAAGCGCCGTCCCACCGGCCGGCACATCGTCAGCGTCTGCACCAACACGCTGTGCAGCGTGCTGGGCGGCCAGCGGATCATGGACGCGCTGAGCAGCGACCTCGGCGTCCACCACGACGAGACGGCGGCCGACGGCTCCATCACGCTCGAGCACGCCGAGTGCCTCGCCGCCTGCGACTACGCGCCGGTCGTCACCGTGGACTACGAGTTCTACGACCAGCAGGACGTCGAGAGCGCCCGCGAGCTGGTCGCGGCCCTGCGCCGCGGCGAGAAGCCGCTGCCCACCCGCGGCGCCCCGCTCACCGACTTCAGGGGCGTCTCCCGGCAGCTGGCCGGCTTCTCGCAGTACGAGGATCCGTACGAGATGGCCGCCGCCGTCGACGCCCCGGCCGCGCTCGGCCCCACCCTGGCCGGCCTGCGGCTCGCCGAGGAGCGGGGCGAGGCGGCGCCGCCGATGCCCCGGCCGTCCACCCCCGCGCCCGACACGGAGGAGCCGGCGGCCACCGTCGCGCCCTCGGGACGGACGGGGGAGACGCCCGGCCAGGAAGCGGCCGACGCGCGCGTCGCCGCGGCCGACAACCCCGCCGAGCGGGCAGGGGCAGCGGCGTCGCACCCCGACGCACCGGAACCGTCCGGCCGGTCGCTGGCCGACCAGGACGACGGCACCGACACACCTGCAGGGACCGAGCCGGGTACGTCCGGCCAGGGTCCGGGGAAGGCCTGACATGCCGCTCACTCCCGTGCTCACCACCCGCTGGGGTGCCGACAAGTCCTGGCGGCTGTCCACCTACGAGCGGCTCGAGGGCTACTCCGCGCTGCGGACGGCGCTGTCGATGGCGCCCGACGAGCTGGTCACGCTGGTCAAGGACTCCGGCCTGCGCGGCCGCGGCGGCGCCGGGTTCCCGACCGGCATGAAATGGAGCTTCATCCCGCAGCCCAAGCCGGGGGAGACGCCCACCGGCCCGGCCGCCATGCCGAAGTACCTGGTGGTCAACGCCGACGAGGGCGAGCCGGGCACCTGCAAGGACCTGCCGCTGATGATGGCCGACCCGCACTCGCTGGTCGAAGGCGTGATCATCTCCGCCTACGCGATCCGGTCGAAGTTCGCGGTCATCTACGTCCGCGGCGAGGCGGTCCACGCCCACCGCCGGCTCATGGCCGCCGTCGAGGAGGCCTA
>DASQTE010000361.1:0-9196 GCA_035642035.1 Blastococcus sp. | reverse complement strand
ACGACCTTGCCGGCGCGGATGCACGAGGTGCACGCGTTGATCCGGCGACGGTTGCCGGGGGCGATCAGCGCCCGCACGGACTGGATGTTCGGGTTCCAACGGCGCGGCGTGCGGCGGTGCGAGTGCGACACCGACATACCGAAACCGGGCCCCTTGCCACACACATCGCACACGGCAGCCACGGTTGAATCACTCCCAGAGAATCGTTCACAGACGGCGGGGCAAGGCAGCACCCGCAGCAAGACCGTCGACCAGTCTAACCGCTCGCCGTGGAGAGTGTCGCCAGGCCCCCCGGAGCCGCCCGCGCCGGCCCACGCAGAGCCGCGGATCACCGGTCCTGTCGGCTCCCATGGGTACCCTCCGGCCGTGGTGGAGGCGCTGGACGACGGCGCGGTCGGGCAGTGGTACCGGACCGCGGTCGAGGTCCTGTCCGAGTCCCGCAGCCGGCTCGACGACCTCAACGTGTTCCCGGTGCCCGACGGCGACACCGGCACCAACCTGCTGCTGACCGCGCAGGCCGCGGTCGCCGCGCTCGACTCCGAGGGCGGCCGCACCACCGAGTCGGCCTGGTCGGTCCTCGCCCGCGGAGCGGTGCTCGGCGCGCGCGGCAACTCCGGCACGATCCTCGCGCAGCTCCTGCGCGGCCTCGCCGACCAGCTCGCCGGTCAGCCCCCCGCCGACGGACCGGCCTTCGCGGCCGCCCTGCAGAAGGCGGCCGACACCGCCTACGGCGCGGTGGCCGACCCGGAGGAGGGCACCTTCCTCACCGTGGCGCGCGCCGGCGCCGAGGCCGCCGTCGCCTCCGTCGACGAGGGGCGCCTCGCCCTGCCCGACGTCGTCCGCGCCGCCGCCGACGGCGCGTGCGTCGCCCTGGAGGCCACTCCCGGTCAGCTGGCCGTGCTCCGCGAGGCCGGGGTGGTCGACGCCGGCGGCGCGGGGCTCTGCCTGGTCCTCGACGCCCTGGTGACGACGGTGACCGGCGTCGAGCCGGCGCGGCCGCCGCTGGCCCGCCGCGACCACGGGCACAAGCACTCCGGCGAGCACCTGCCGCACGCCCCGCCCGCCGGGCCCGGCAGCGAGGTCCAGTACCTGCTGGCCGACACCGACGAGGAGTCCGTGGCGCGGCTGCAGGAGCGGCTGGCGGCGCTCGGCGACAGCCTGGTCGTCGTCGGCGTCGACACCCCCTCGGGTCGCGAGTGGAACGTGCACGTGCACGTCGCCGACGTCGGTGCCGCGATCGAGGCGGGGATCGAGGCCGGCCGCCCGTACCGGATCTCGGTGAGCCCGCTGGCGCCCGTGCAGCCGCCCGCCCCGGTGCCGGGCACCCGCGCGGTGGTGGCGGTCGTCTCCAGCGCCGGCATCGCCGAGCTGTTCTCCGGCGAGGGTGTCCGCGTCGTCACCGGCGGGCCGGACGGCGTCCAGGAGGACGACGTGCTCGACGCGGTGCTCGCCTCCACCGCGCACGAGGTCGTCGTGCTGCCCAACGACGCGGCGCTCCTCCCGGTCGCCGCCCGCGCGGCGACGCGGGCCCGTGAGGCGGGACGGGAGATCGGCGTCGTCCCCACCCGGTCGCCGGTCCAGGGCCTGGCCGCCATCGCGGTGTCCGACCCGGCCCTCCGGTTCGGCGACGACGTGATCGCGATGGCCGAGGCCGCGGCGGCCACCCGGTGGGCCGAGGTGACCGTCGCCGACCAGGAGGCCCTGACGTCGGCGGGGCGCTGCATGCCCGGCGACGCGCTCGGCTCCGCCGAGGGTGACGTCGTGGTGATCGGCCGCGACCTGGCCGCGGTCGCGTGCGATCTGCTCGACCGGCTGCTCTCGGCCGGGGGCGAGATGGCCACGCTGCTCGTGGGCGGCGACGAGGACCTCGGCAACACCGTCTGCCGCCACCTGGCGACCGTCCACCCGACGATCGAGGTGAGCCGGTACGGCGGTGGGCCGAGCGACATCCCCATCCAGGTCGGGGTCGAGTGATCGCATGGCGGTGACCCTCGAGACGCCGCTGAGCCGCGTGCTGGGCCCGAAGACGGCGACCAGCATGGCCGAGCAGCTGTCGCTGCACACCGTCCGCGACCTGCTGCGCCACTACCCGCGCCGCTACGCCAGCCGCGGCGAGATGGCGCGCCTGGACGACCTGCAGAAGGGCGACCGCGTCACGATCCTGGCGCAGGTCCGGAGCGTGAGCAGCCGGCGGATGCGCCAGCGCCACGGGACGATCACCGAGGTCACGGTCGGCGACGGCGCCGGCTCGATGACCCTCGTCTTCTTCAACCACAAGCACGCCCACCTCAAGCAGGGCGCGTGGGGGCTGTTCGCCGGCACCGTCGGCAGCTACCAGGGGAAGCTGCAGTTCACCCACCCCGACTGCCACATGCTCGACAACGACAGCGGGGACGACGACTGGGCCCGCGCCCTCGTCCCGATCTACCCGGCCAGCAAGGACGTCTCCAGCTGGGTCGTCCAGAAGTCGGTCAAGCTGCTCGTCGGCGCCGGTGGCGGGTTCGGCGAGCTGGTGGTCGACCCCGTCCCGGAGGACATCCGCACCCGGCACGGCCTGCTCTCCCTCGCCGCCGCGTTCCTGGACATCCACCGCCCCACGACCATGGACGACGTCGAGCGCGCCGCCCACCGGCTCAAGTGGGACGAGGCGCTGACCCTCCAGCTCACCCTGGCCGCCCGCCGCCGGGCCGCCGCCCTCGAACCGGGCACCGCGCGCCCGCGGCGCAGCGGCGGGCTGCTCGACGCGGTCGACGCCGCCCTGCCCTTCGCCCTCACCGAGGGCCAGCGGGCGGTGGGGGAGGAGTTGGCCGCCGAGCTCGACCGCGACCAGCCGATGCACCGGCTGCTGCAGGGCGAGGTGGGCTCGGGCAAGACGGTGGTCGCCCTCCGCGCGATGGCGCAGGTCGTCGACGCCGGCGGCCAGGCCGCGCTGCTCGCCCCGACCGAGGTGCTGGCCGCCCAGCACGTCCGCGGGATCCGCGAGCTGCTCGGCCCGCTGGGCCGGGCCGGCGAGCTGGACGGCGATCCCGCGGGCACCCGCGTCACGCTGCTCACCGGTTCGCTCAAGGCGGCGGCGAAGCGGCAGGCCCGTGCCGAGGTCGCCGAGGGGCGCGCCGGGATCGTCGTCGGCACCCACGCCCTGCTGCAGGAGGGCGTGGACTTCGCCGACCTGGGCCTGGTCGTGGTCGACGAGCAGCACCGTTTCGGCGTCGAGCAGCGCGACGCGCTGCGCGCCAAGGGCAGCCGCCCGCCGCACGTGCTGGTGATGACGGCCACCCCGATCCCGCGGACGGTCGCCATGACCGTCTACGGCGACCTGGAGATCTCCACGCTGCGCCAGCTGCCCAGCGGTCGCGGCGGGGTGTCGAGCTCGATCGTGCCGGTCCAGGAGAAGCGCGCCTGGCTCGACCGCGCGTGGGAGCGGGTGCGCGAGGAGGTGGCCGACGGTCGCCAGGCCTACGTCGTCTGCCCGCGGATCGGTGACGAGGCCGGGTCCGACGACGAGCCGAAGGACGTCGACGGCGCGCCCGCGGACGAGCCGCAGAGCGACCGCCGCCCGCCCCTGGCCGTCCTCGACATCGCCGAGGGCCTCCGCAGCGGCCCCCTGGCCGGGCTCCGGCTGGACGTCCTGCACGGCCGGCTGAGCCCGGAGGAGAAGGACGCCCGGATGCGTGCCTTCGCCGCCCGCGAGATCGACGTCCTGGTGGCCACGACCGTGGTGGAGGTCGGCGTCGACGTCCCCAACGCCACGGTCATGGTGGTCATGGACGCCGACCGCTTCGGCGTCAGCCAGCTGCACCAGCTCCGCGGCCGGGTGGCGCGCGGTGAGCACCCCGGCCTCTGCCTGCTGGTCACCGAGGCGCCCTCGTCGTCGCCCACGGGTCAGCGGCTGGCCGCCGTCGCGAGCACCTCCGACGGGTTCGAGCTGGCGCGGCTGGACCTGGAGACCCGGCGCGAGGGCGACATCCTCGGTGCCGCCCAGTCCGGCCGCCGTTCCGGCGTGCGGATGCTGTCGCTCCTGGAGGACGAGGAGCTGATCGCGGGCGCCCGCGCCGAGGCGACCGCACTGCTCGAGACCGAGCGCGGGCTGGCCGACCACCCGGGCCTGGCCGCCGAGGTCGCCCGGCTCGCCACCGACGAGCGCGCCGAGTACCTGGAGAAGGCATGACCCGGTTGATCTCCGGGACGGCGGGCGGGCGCCGGCTCAAGGTCCCGAGGTCCGGCGTGCGGCCCACGGGGGACCGCGCGAGGGAGGCGCTGTTCAACGCGCTGACCCACCTGACCCAGCTGCGCGGCGCGGCCGTCCTCGACCTGTACGCCGGGACCGGCGCCCTCGGGCTCGAGGCGCTCTCCCGCGGCGCCGCCACCGTGGTCTTCGTGGAGTCCGGGCCCGCGGTGCTGCCCGTCCTCAGGGAGAACCTGGCCGCCGTGGGTCTGCCCGGCGGGCGGGTGGTGAAGGGCTCGGTCCCGACGGTGGTCGGCGGCGCGCCGCCCGGCCGGTTCGACGTGGTGCTGGCCGACCCGCCGTACACGACGCCGGTCGACGAGGTGCTCACCGTCCTCGGATCGCTGGTGGACGGCGGATGGCTGGCGCCCGAGGCGGTCCTCGTCGTCGAGCGCAGCAGCCGCGAGGAGCCCTGGGAGTGGCCGACACCCCTGGTCGGGTTGCGCGACCGCCGCTACGGAGAGGCCCAGCTCCGGTACGGTCGCTCCCCGTGAGGCGTGCCGTCTGCCCGGGATCCTTCGACCCGGTGACCAACGGGCACGTCGACGTCATCACCCGGGCCGCGGGCCTCTACGACGAGCTGGTCGTGGCGGTCCTCGTCAACCCGGGCAAGGCCGGCCTGTTCAGCGTCACCGAGCGCATGGAGCTGCTGCGCGAGTCGATCGCCGACCTGCCGAACGTCACCGTCGACAGCTTCGAGGGCCTGCTGGTCGACTACTGCCGCGCCCACGAGATCCCCGTGATCGTCAAGGGCCTGCGCGCGGTCAGCGACTTCGAGTACGAGCTCCAGATGGCGCAGATGAACCGCGAGCTGGCGGCCATCGAGACGCTGTTCGTCCCCACCGCACCGCAGGTGGGCCACCTGTCCTCGAGCCTGGTCAAGCAGATCGCCACGTTCGGCGGCGACGTCTCCCGGCTGGTGCCGAAGGTCGTCGACGACCGGCTGCGCGAGCACGCGCGGCGGGAGGGGGCCACGTGACCGAGCTTGCGAGGGCACGCAGGGACAGAGCACCGTCGGGCGTGCGGACGCCGAGCGCCAGCGAGGTGGACGCGTGACCGAGGTGGTCTACCGGCTGTACGAGACCGTCGACGAGCTGACGACAGTCATCGAGAACGCCCGCAGCGTCCCCATGTCGGCGTCGTGCATGGTCCCGCGCGACCACCTGCTCGACCTGCTCGACGACCTGCGCGAATCGCTGCCCGAGGACGTGCAGGCCGCCGGCGCGATCGTCGAGCAGCGCACCGAGATCCTGCAGCAGGCGCAGGCCGAGGCCGAGCGGCTCACCGGCCGCACCCGCGGCGAGAGCGAGCAGCTGCTCACCTCGGCACGGCGCCAGCGCGACGAGCTGCTGGGCACCGCCCGCCGGCAGCGCGACGACCTACTGGCCCAGGCGCAGGCCGACGCCGAGGACATCCTCGCCGAGGCGGAGGCGGAGGCCCAGCGGCTGGTCGCCGAGGCCGTGGCCCACCGCGAGGCGGTGCTCGCCGACGCCCAGGCCCGGCACGCCGAGATCCTGGCGGCCGCGCACGCCGAGCACGAGCGGCTGATCACCGAGACCGAGGTCTACCGCGGCGCGGTCTCCCGCGCCGACGAGCTCGGGGCGCAGGCGCACGCCGAGGCCGCGCACACCCGCGCCGAGGTCGACCAGTACGTGGACAGCCGGCTCGCCGACTTCGAGTCGACCCTCGAGCACATGCTCCACTCGGTGGAGAAGGCGCGGACCACGCTCCGGGAGTAGAAGGACCCCCGTGCCCCCCCGGCACGGGGGCCGCCCTGTCGGGTCACCGTGGGCGCCGGGTCCCTCGGGGGATCGGGTAGTCTCGACTCCTGGTCCGACTGCCGGTGTGCCCCTCTGCGGGTCGTCCGGCCGGCCCTCCTCCCCGCTGCCTACCGCGAGTACCGACATGTCTGCCGCTTCTCCGCTCCGCTCCGGCGCCGCGTCCTCCGACGCCCGGCGTCCCGCAGTCAACCCCTGGCGCGTGGACCTCCGGGAGCTGGGCCGTCGCGCCGGATCGATGCACGAGCTCGACCGGAGCGCCCCGGCGCCCGACGACTGGCGGGTCGAGCTGATCGGCGTCCCGGCGGGCACCGAGGTGCACCTGCGGCTGCGGCTGGAGTCCGTCATGGAGGGCGTGCTCGTCAGCGGCGAGATCGACGCCCCGGTGACCGGCTCCTGCGCCCGCTGCCTCGAGCCGATCGAGGACACCCTCTCGCTCGACGTCCAGGAGCTGTTCGCCTACGAGGGCAGCACCACCGAGGCGACCAGCGAGGAGGACGAGGTCCGCCGCATCGAGGGCGACTACCTCGACCTTGAGCCGCTGGCCCGCGACACCGTCGTCCTGGCCCTCCCGCTGGCGCCGGTGTGCACCGACGACTGCGCCGGGCTCTGCGCCGACTGCGGCCAGCGCCTCGACGACCTGCCGGCCGACCACGCGCACGAGGTCGTCGACGCCCGCTGGGCCGGCCTCGCCGCCAAGTTCGGCACCCCTTCTTCCTCGCCGGGCGCCCCCGGCGAGAGCCCCACCACTGAGGAGAACTGACCGTGGCTGTCCCGAAGCGGAAGATGTCCCGCTCCAACACCCGTTCGCGCCGCTCGATGTGGAAGGCGACCGCGCCGACCCTGTCGCCGTGCCCGAACCGCGCCTGCGGTGCCCTGAAGCCCCCGCACCAGGCGTGCCCGACCTGCGGTCAGTACGACGGCCGCCAGGTTCTCTCGGTCTGATCGCCGGCTCGACGGTGGGAACGGTCGCCGGGGTGCGCTCCGCAGGGAGCGTGGCTGACGGCCGCCCACCGGGTGGCCCCGCGCACGCCGAGCGGTCCGCCGCCTGGCTGCGGGACGCCCTCGGCGTGGAGCTGCCCGACGGCCTGCTCGGCCTGGCGCTCACCCACCGGTCGTTCGCGTACGAGAACGGCGGCCTGCCGACCAACGAGCGCCTGGAGTTCCTGGGCGACTCGGTGCTCGGCCTGGTCGTCACCGACGAGCTGTACCGCAGCCAGCCGGACCTCCCCGAGGGGCAGCTGGCGAAGCTGCGCGCCTCCGTCGTCAACATGACCTCGCTTGCCGGCGTCGCCCGGCGGCTCGGGGACGGCGGCGTCGGTCCGCACCTGCTCCTCGGCCGCGGGGAGGAGACCACTGGCGGCCGGGAGAAGGACTCCATCCTCGCCGACGCCGTCGAGGCGCTGATCGGGGCGATCCACCTCGGCTGCGGCCTGGAGACGGCCTCGGAGATCGTCCACCGGCTCTTCGACCCGATGCTGGTCGAGGCCGCGACGCGCGGAGCGGGCCTGGACTGGAAGACCAGCCTTCAGGAGCTCGGCGCCGCCCGCGGGCTCGGCGCACCCACCTACCAGGTCGAGGACGAGGGTCCTGACCACGCCAAGACCTTCGCCGCCGCGGTGCTCCTCGCCGGCACCGTCTACGGGCGCGGCGCGGGCCGGACCAAGAAGGCCGCCGAGCAGGAGGCCGCCGAGGCCGCCTGGCGCAGCCTGTCCGAGGACTGAGCCGGTGCCGGAGCTGCCCGAGGTCGAGGTTGTCCGGCGCGGCCTGGAGCAGTGGGTCGCCGGCCGCACCGTCAAGGCGGTGGAGGTGCACCACCCGCGGGCCGTGCGCCGGCACTTGGAGGGCGCCGAGCACTTCGTCGCCGCCCTCACCGGCCGGACCCTCAGCGCCGCCCACCGTCGCGGCAAGTACCTCTGGCTGCCCGTGACCGAGCCCGACGGGGCGCCGTCGGGTCAGGCGCTCGTCGCCCATCTCGGCATGAGCGGCCAGCTGCTCGTGGAGAAGTCCAGCCAGCCCGACGAGACGCACCTGCGTGCCCGCTTCACCTTCACCGACGGCGGACGCGAGCTGCGCTTCGTCGACCAGCGCACCTTCGGCGGTCTCGCGGTGGAGGAGAGCTCGGGGGAGGAGATCCCCGCGCGACTGGCGCACATCGCGATCGACCCGCTGGACGGCACCTTCGACGAGGTGGCCTTCAGCGCCGCGCTGCGCCGGCGCCGCACCGAGGTGAAGCGGGCGCTGCTCGACCAGACCCTCATCGGCGGCGTCGGGAACATCTACGCCGACGAGGCGCTGTGGCGGGCGCGGCTGCACGGGGCGCGCCCCACCGACAAGCTCACCCGGGCCCAGGTCGGCGACCTGCTCGACGGCGTCCGCGACGTGCTGGGGGAGGCGCTGGCGCAGGGCGGCACGTCCTTCGACTCGCTGTACGTCGACGTCAACGGGCAGAGCGGCTACTTCTCGCGCTTCCTCGCCGTCTACGGCCAGGCGGACCGGCCGTGCCCGCGCTGCGGGACGCCGATCCGGCGGGAGTCGTTCATGAACCGGTCGAGCTACAGCTGCCCGCAGTGCCAGTCCCGCCCGAGGGCGCGCCGAGGATGACCGTCCGCGCCGTCGCGGTGGTGTCGGGGCACGTGCAGGGCGTCGGCTACCGCTGGTTCGTCCGCGGGCTCGCCACCACGCGGGGTCTCGCCGGGTCGGCGCGCAACCTGCCCGACGGGCGCGTCGAGGTGGTGCTGGAAGGCCCGGAGGACGACGTCGACGCCGTCCTCACCGCGCTCGCGGGGCACGAGGCGCCGGGCACGGTGCGCCGCGTCGATGTCCGACGCGAGCCGGTGCAGAGGGTGCAGGACTTCACGACGGCGTGACGAACGCGACATCACCTCGACACGGGTAGGACCTACCCCTCGCGTTGACCTGCGCGTCGAGGCCTGTCACCCTGGCTTTACCACGACCCGCGCCGACCGTCCACGGGGCGCCGGGTCCACCACCTCTCGTTGTCGGAAAGGCCGCATCAGCCATGGCCAAGGCCCTGTTCGGTCACGTCGTCGCACCCGCGGAGCTTCGCGTAGCGGAGGAGAACGCGATCCTGCGAGCCAAGGTGCGCCGGCTGGAGCAGGAGCTCGCGGAACTCCGCGTGCAGCGCGACGCCGCCATCGCCCACGAACTGCTCTCCATGGCCGGCGACAAC
>DASQTE010000360.1:0-19486 GCA_035642035.1 Blastococcus sp. | reverse complement strand
CCGGCAGGGCCGCGGCGAGGGCGGAGTGCACCGCCCGCCGCGCCCCCGGTGACGCCTCCGACCACAGCGCTGACCGGACCAGGTTGTGGCGGAAGGCGACGGCGCCCCCGGCCACCGACACCAGGTCCGCCGTCTCGGCCTCCTCGAGGGCGGCCGCGTCGATGCCGAGCAGCGCGCAGGCGCGGGCGATCAGGGTCGGGTCGCTGCCGGCGGCGGCCGCGGTGAGCAGCGCGGTCCGGGCCTCCGGCGACAGGCGGTCGGCCCGCCGGGCGAAGACACGGGCCAGCCGGGCCGGGACGGGGACCGGCGCGCCCGGCGGGAGCGCGTCCAGCAGCTCGCCGTCGCCGGCGAGCTCGAGCAGCGCGAGCGGGTTGCCGCCCGTCGCCTCGTACAGCCGGGTCGCGGCGGCCGTGGTCAGCCGGGATCGGGCCGAGGTGACCAGCTCACCGGAGGCGGCGGGTGAGAGGCCCCCGACGTGCAGCTCCGGCAGGCCCGCCTCCGTCACGGGCGACGGGTGCCCGTCCCGCACGGTGGCCAGCAGCAGGACGGGGTCCGCGGTCAGCCGGCGGGCGGCGAAGACCAGCGCCTGGGCGGACGGCAGGTCCAGGAGGTGGGCGTCGTCGACCAGGACCGCGAGCGGCTGGTCCTCGGCGAACCGGCTGAGCAGGCTCAGGGTCGCCGCGCCGACGGCGAACCGGTCGCCGCCGGTCCCCGGCCGCAGGGCCAGGGCCGCCGCGAGCGCGTCGGCCTGCGGGGCGGGGATCCGGTCGAGATGCACCAGCGCGGGTCGCAGCAGCTGGAGCAGCCCGCCGAAGGGGACCTCCGCCTCCGACTCCGTGCCGGTGGCCCGGAGCAGCCGCATGCCGGTGGCCGACGCCGCGGCGTGCTCGAGCAGCGTGCTCTTGCCGATGCCCACCTCGCCGGTGAGCACCAGGACACCGCTCTGCCCGACCCGGGCGGCCGCCAGCAGCCCGTCGATCAGGTGCCGCTCGCGTTCGCGACCGACCAGCATCCGCCGAGTCTAGGGAGCGCCCAGGGGGGTGCCCTGATGCGACGGCGCCCCTGATCTCGCGAGGGTCGGAGGCGTCCGGACCACCCTCCCCGAGGAGCTGTCATGACCACCACGGAGCAGGCCACCGCCACCTCGCGGCCGATCGACGCCGACAAACTGATGGGCTTCGTCTTCCGCACCGTCGACGAGGTCGGCGCCACGCTGAACACGGCGCTCGTCGTCATGGGCGACGCGCTGGGCTACTACCGCGCGATGGCCGACGGCTCGCCCGTGACGCCGTCGGAGCTCGCGGAGCGCACCGGCACCGACGAGCACTACACGCGGGAGTGGCTGGCCGCCCAGGCGGCCGGCTCCTACGTCGAGTACGACCCGGGCAGCCGGACCTACACGCTCCCCGCCGAGCAGGCCGCGGCGCTCACCGACGAGACCAGCCCCGCCTACCTGCCCGGCTTCTTCCAGATCGCGCACGGCACCGTCCGCGACGCGGCCGCGGTGATCGGGGCGGCGCGCTCCGGCGACGGCATCGGCTGGCACGCCCACAACGCGGACGTCCACGTCGGCTGCGAGCGGTTCTTCCGCACGATGTACAACGCGCACCTCATCGACGAGTGGCTCCCCGCCCTGGACGGCGTCGTCGACAAGCTCGAGCGCGGCGCGACGGTGGCCGACGTGGGCTGCGGGCACGGCGCCTCGACCATCCTGATGGCCCGGCACTTCCCGCGGTCGACCTTCGTGGGCTCCGACTACCACGCGGGCTCCATCGAGACGGCGCGGGCGCGGGCGGAGCAGGCCGGTGTGGGCGACCGCGTCCGGTTCGAGGTCGCCCCAGCGACCGGCTACTCCGGCACCGGCTTCGACCTGGTGACGATGTTCGACTGCCTGCACGACATGGGCGACCCGGTGGGCGCCGCCCGGCACGTCAAGGAGACGCTCGCCGCCGACGGCACCTGGATGGTCGTCGAGCCGATGGCGGGCGACCGCGTCGAGGACAACCTCAACCCGGTCGGCCGGGCCTACTACGGGTTCTCGACGCTGCTCTGCACGCCCGCGTCGCTGTCCCAGGACGTCGGGCTGGCGCTGGGCACGCAGGCCGGTCCCGCGCGGATCCGCGACGTCGCGACGGCGGCCGGGTTCGGCCGGTTCCGCCCGGCGGCCGGCACCCCCTTCAACAACGTGCTCGAGGTCCGCCCGTGACCGCGTCGCCGACGACCCGGCGGCGGGGCACCCGGGAGCAGACTGCGCACGTGCGGGATGCACCGAGCCGGGCGCGGGACCCCGACGTCCGGGGTGTGGTCGAGCGGGACGGCGTCCGGCTGGCCTACGAGGTCTTCGGTCGGGACCACAGCCCCACCGTGCTGCTGATGCCCACGTGGTCGATCATCCCGTCGCGGCACTGGAAGGCACAGGTCGGCTACCTGGCCCGGCACCACCGGGTCGTGACGTTCGACGGCCGGGGCAGCGGGTGCTCCGGCCGCCCGGCAGGAGCGGCGGCGTACACCGACGGGCAGTACGCGGAGGACACGGTCGCGGTGATGGACGCGACCGGCACCGACGCGGCGGTCCTGGTCTCGCTGTCGTGCGGCGCCACCTGGTCGGTGCACGTCGCGGCCGAGCATCCCGAACGGGTGCTCGGTCTCCTCGCCCTCTCGCCGGCCTGCGGCTTCCCCGTCTCCCAGCCCGAGCGGGAGCGGTACGCCTGGGACGTCCGGCACGAGGCCCGCACGGGCTGGGCGCGCTACAACCGGTACTACTGGCTCGAGGACGACTACGACGCCTTCCTGTCCTTCTTCTTCGGCCGGATGTTCAGCGAGCCGCACTCGACCAAGCAGATCGAGGACTGCATCGGCTGGGGCCACGAGATCGCGCCGGCGACGCTCGTCGACACCACGGCGGCGCGGCTCGGCTGCGACGGCGCCGTGTGCCGGCCGATCGAGCCCGTGTGCCGCCGGGTCCGGTGTCCCGTCACCGTCGTCCACGGCACCGACGACCGGGTGCGGCCGCACGCGATCGGGGAGCGGCTGGCGGCGTCGACGGGGGGCTCCCTCGTGCTGCTCGAGGGTGCGGGGCACGGGCCGCACGCCCGCGACCCGGTGAAGGTGAACCACCTGATCAGCGAGTTCGTCGATCGCGTGTGCCCCCGTGTCGGGCGCACGACGTGGACGCACGCGGCGCGGCGCCCGAAGCGGGCGCTGTACCTGTCGTCACCGATCGGCCTGGGGCACGCGCAGCGCGACGCGGCGATCGCCGCCGAACTGCGGCTCCGGCATCCCGACCTGCGGATCGACTGGCTCGCCCAGCACCCGGTGACCCGCGTGCTGGAGGGGAGAGGGGAGCGGATCCACCCGGCCTCGGCCTGGCTCGCCAACGAGTCGGCGCACGTCGAGCACGAGTCCGGTGAGCACGACCTGCACGCGTTCCAGGCCATCCGGCGGATGGACGAGATCCTCGTGAACAACTTCATGGTGTTCGCCGATGTCGTCGCCGAGGACGACTACGACCTGGTCGTCGGCGACGAGGCCTGGGACGTCGACTACTTCCTGCACGAGAACCCGGAGCTCAAGCGGTTCGGCTTCGCCTGGCTGACCGACTTCGTCGGGTGGCTCCCGATGCCCGAGGGCGGGGCGGCCGAGGCTGCGCTCACCGCCGACTACAACGCGGAGATGATCGAGCAGCGGGCCCGGTTCCGGCGGGTCCGCGACCGCTCGGTCTTCGTCGGCAACCCCGACGACATCGTGGACGCCGACTTCGGCCCCGGCCTGCCCCCGATCCGGCAGTGGACGGAGGCCAACTTCGACTTTGCCGGCTACGTCACCGGGTTCGACCCGGCTGCGCTCCGCGACACCGATGAGCTGCGGACACGGCTCGGCGTGGGCCCCGACGAGAGGCTGTGCCTGGTCACGGTCGGCGGCTCGGGCGTCGGGGGGCCGTTGCTGCGCCGGGTCGTGGACGCCGTCCCGCTGATCCGGCGCCTGGTACCCGGGCTGCGGTTCCTCGTCGTGACGGGTCCGCGCATCGACCCGGCGTCGCTGCCGGAGACGCCGGGCGCCGCGGTGGTGGGCTACCTGCCCGACCTCTACCGCTCCCTGGCCGCCTGCGACCTGGCCGTGGTGCAGGGCGGTCTGACGACGTGCATGGAGCTCACCGCGCTGCGCAAGCCGTTCGTCTACGTCCCGCTGCGGCGGCACTTCGAGCAGAACTTCCACGTGCGCGCGCGGCTGGACCGGTACGAGGCGGGGCGCTGCCTCGACTACGCGGTGGCGGCCGACCCCGAGGGGCTCGCCGAGGCCGTGGCCGGGGAGCTCACCCGCGAGATCGCGTACCGGCCGGTCGAGACCGACGGCGCGGGCCGGGCGGCCGACCTGCTCGCCGAGCTCCTCTAGCGCCGTTTCATCGCCGACCTGCCGGCCCCCGGGGCGGCCTCGGACGCCAGCAGCGGGAGCGTCCGGAAGGGCACCAGATGCGACAGCGCGACCACGCTCGTCGAGCGCACCACCGCCGGTGACCGGTTGAGGTCGACGAGGACCTGCTGCAGCGCCTCGTGGCTGCTGGCGGCCACCCGGCAGAGGACGTCGCCGCTCCCGGTGGTGGCGTGCGCCTCGAGGAGGCCGGGGATGTCCTCCAGGTCGCGCTGCACGTCCTCGATCGCGCCCTGGGCGATCTCGAGCGTGACGAAGGCCTGGACGCCGAACCCGGCGGCCGCGACGTCGACGTCCGGGCCGTAACCGGTGACGACGCCGGTCTCCTCCAGGCGCTGCAGGCGGGCGGACACCGTCGCCCGCGCCACGCCGGTGATCCGCGACAGCTCCAGCGCCCCCGCGCGGGGGTGCCGGCGCAGCGCCTCGAGCAGGGCCACGTCGAGGGCGTCGAGCGTCCGCTTGTCGGTCACAGCGACAACTATGCACAGTGCGCAGCAGTTTCCGGGCCTGCATGGCTCGGACGAGCGAATGGAGCAGCACCTGCGACGCTGCTTGTGCAGCGGGCCCGACGGGTGTGCAGTGCGTCCATGAGCCTCGAGCAGACCCTCAACGACGAGGAGCGACTGGCCGACCTCGACCTCGCCCAGCTCAAGGAGCTGGTCGGGCTCGTCGAGTACGACTCGTCGGCCGACCCCTTCCCGGTGTCCGGCTGGGACGCCCTGGTGTGGGTCGTCGGCAACGCCACCCAGTCCGCGCACTTCTTCCAGTCCGCCTTCGGCATGGAGCTGGTCGCCTACTCCGGTCCCGAGACCGGCAACCGCGACTCCCACGCCTACGTCCTGCGGTCGGGCGCCGCCCGGTTCGTGATCCAGGGCGCCTACGACCCGGCGAGCCCGCTGGCCGACCACCACCGGGCCCACGGCGACGGCATCGTCGACATCGCGCTGTCGGTGCCCGACGTCGACCGGTGCATCGCGCACGCCGAGGCGCAGGGCGCGACGGTGCTCGAGCGGCCGCACGACCTGACCGACGAGCACGGCACCGTGCGCGTCGGGGCGATCGCGACCTACGGCGAGACCCGGCACACGCTGGTCGACCGCTCCCGCTACAGCGGTCCGTACCTGCCCGGCTACGTCGCGCGGACGTCGTCCTTCGTGAAGCGCGACGGCGCACCAAAACGGCTGTTCCAGGCCGTCGACCACGTCGTCGGCAACGTCGAGCTGGGCGCGATGGACCGGTGGGTCGAGTTCTACAACCGGGTCATGGGCTTCACCAACATGGCGGAGTTCGTCGGCGCGGACATCGCCACCGACTACTCGGCGCTGATGAGCAAGGTGGTCGCCAACGGCAACCACCGGGTGAAGTTCCCGCTGAACGAGCCGGCCGTGGGGAAGAAGAAGTCGCAGATCGACGAATACCTGGAGTTCTACGGCGGGCCGGGCGCCCAGCACGTCGCCCTGGCCACCAACGACATTCTCGGCACCGTCGACGCGCTGCGGGCCGAGGGGATCGAGTTCCTCAGCACGCCGGACTCCTACTACGAGGACCCGGAGCTGCGGGCCCGCATCGGCAACGTGCGGGCGCCGATCGAGGACCTGCAGCGGCGCGGCATCCTGGTCGACCGCGACGAGGACGGTTACCTCCTGCAGATCTTCACCAAGCCGATCGGGGACCGGCCCACCGTGTTCTTCGAGCTGATCGAGCGGCACGGCTCGCTGGGCTTCGGGATCGGCAACTTCAAGGCACTCTTCGAGGCGATCGAGCGCGAGCAGGCCAGGCGCGGCAACTTCTGACGAAGAGGAGTCACCGATGGCGCACTACCGGCAGGTGGGCGACGTCCCGCCGAAGCGGCACACGCAGTTCCGCCGGCCGGACGGCGGGCTGTACTCGGAGGAGCTGATGGGGGAGGAGGGCTTCTCCTCGGACTCCTCCCTGCTCTACCACCGCGGCATCCCGTCGGCGATGGTCGACGCCCGCCCCTGGCAGCTGCCCGACCAGACGCTGACGCCGAACGCGCCGCTCATGCCGCGGCACCTGAAGCTCCACGACCTCTTCCCCGGCGAGGAGCACAAGGCCACCGACCCGGTCACCGGGCGCCGGCTGGTGCTGGGCAACGCCGACGTCCGCATCTCCTACGCGGTCAGCAGCCTGACCAGCCCGTACTACCGCAACGCCACCGGTGACGAGTGCGTCTACGTGGAGCGCGGCACCGCCGTGGTGGAGACCGTCTTCGGTGCGCTGGAGGTGGGCCAGGGCGACTACGTGATCGTCCCGCGCGCCACGACGCACCGGTGGGTCCCGGGTGGCGAGGAGCCGCTGCGGACCTACGCCATCGAGGCCAACAGCCACATCGCCCCGCCCAAGCGCTACCTCTCCCGCTACGGGCAGCTCCTCGAGCACGCCCCCTACTGCGAGCGGGACCTGCGCGGACCGGTCGAACCGCTGCTGGCGGAGGGCACCGACGTCGAGGTGTACGTCAAGCACCGCGGCGACGGACCGGGCGGGCTGGCCGGCACGATCCACGTCGTCCCGGAGCACCCCTGCGACGTCGTCGGCTGGGACGGCTGCCTCTACCCGTACGTCTTCAACGTCGGCGACTTCGAGCCGATCACCGGCCGCGTGCACCAGCCCCCGCCGGTGCACCAGGTGTTCGAGGGCCAGAACTTCGTCGTCTGCAACTTCGTGCCCCGCAAGGTCGACTACCACCCGCTGGCGATCCCGGTGCCCTACTACCACTCGAACGTCGACAGTGACGAGGTCATGTTCTACGTCGACGGCGACTACGAGGCGCGCAAGGGCTCGGGCATCGGCAAGGGCTCCATCAGCCTGCACCCGGGCGGCCACTCGCACGGCCCGCAGCCCGGCGCGGTCGAGCGGTCCCTGGGCGCGGAGTCCTTCGACGAGCTGGCCGTCATGGTCGACACCTTCCGGCCGCTCGGGCTGGGGGAGGGCGGCACGGCGGTGGACGACGGGAAGTACGCCTGGTCCTGGTCGGGCCGGGGGCCCGCTGCGTGACCTGGCTGGAACTGCCGGAGGGCACCGGCTTCGGCATCGGCAACCTCCCGCTCGGGGTGTTCCTCGGCGGCGGGCGGCCCGGCTTCCGGCACTGCGTGGCGATCGGCGAGCACGTCCTCGACCTGTTCGCCGTGACAGGGCTGCCGGTGCACGGCACGGCCACCCTGGACCCCTTCCTCGTCGCCGGACCGGGTGCCTGGCAGGACCTGCACGAGCAGGTCACCGAGTGGCTCACCGCCGAGCGGCACCGCGCGCGGGTGGAGCCGCACCTGCTGCGCCGGGACGACGTGCGGATGTGCCGCCCGATCGGCGTCGCCACCTACGTCGACTTCTACAGCTCCCGGCACCACGCGGAGAACGTCGGCCGCCTCTTCCGCCCGGACGCCGACCCGCTGCCGCCGAACTGGCGGCACCTGCCGATCGGGTACCACGGGCGGGCCGGCACGGTCGCCGTCTCCGGGACCCCGGTCGTCCGGCCGTGCGGCCAGCTCGGGCCTCCGGCCGACGGGCTCCCGCCGTTCGGCCCCACCCGCCGGCTCGACTTCGAGGCCGAGGTCGGCTTCGTGGTGGGGGCGCCGTCCGAACCGGGGGACCGGGTGCCGGTCGCCGACTTCCCGGAGCACGTGTTCGGCGTCTGCCTGGTCAACGACTGGTCGGCGCGCGACCTGCAGGCCTGGGAGTACGTGCCGCTCGGCCCGTTCCTCGGCAAGTCGTTCCTGACCTCCATGTCGCCGTGGATCGTGCCGCTGGCCGCGCTCGAGGCGGCCCGCGTCGCGGCACCTCCCCGCGACACCGGGCTGCTGCCCTACCTGCGCGACGACGACGCCCCGTGGGGCCTCGACCTGACGCTCGAGGTGCGGATCAACGGGCAGCTGGTCAGCCGCCCGCCGTTCCGCGACATGTACTGGACGCCGGCCCAGCAGCTCGCGCACCTGACCGTGAACGGGGCCTCGCTGCTGCCGGGCGAGCTGTTCGCCTCGGGCACGGTCAGCGGTCCAGGGCGCGACCAGCTGGGTTCGCTGCTCGAGCTGACCTCGAACGGCCGGGAGCCGCTGACCCTCGCCGACGGCTCGACCCGCGGCTTCCTCGAGGACGGCGACGTCGTCACGATCACCGCCTCGGCCCCCGGGCCCGGCGGCGCGCGGATCGGCTTCGGCGAGGTCACCGGCGAGGTGATGCCCGCCCGGTGACGGCGCTCGGCCCGCGGGTCGGCGCCCGGTGACCTAGCGTCCCGGGGATGAGCGAGCGCCTGGTGGTCATCGGAGGGGACGCCGCCGGCGGCAGCGCGGCGTCGCAGGCCAAGAAGAGGCGGCCCGACCTGGACGTGGTCATGTTCGAGCGGGGCCGGGCCACCTCGTACTCGGCCTGCGGGATCCCGTACTGGATCAGTGGCGCGGTGGACGAGGAGGCGTCGCTCATCGCCCGGACCCCCGAGCAGCACCGGGCAGCCGGGATCGACGTCCGCATGCGCACCGAGGTCGTCGGGATCGACGTCGACCGCCAGGTCGTGCACTGGCGGGACCTGGACGGCGGCGGGAAGGGCACGGAGCCCTACGACGACCTGGTCTACGCGACGGGCAGCGTGCCGATGCGCCCGCCCGTGCCGGGCATCGACGCCGACGGTGTCTACGGGGTCCAGGTCCTCGACGACGGCGCGGCTCTGCGCGCCGAGCTCGACCGGGACTCCGTCCGGCGGGTCGTCGTGGTGGGCGGCGGCTACATCGGCCTCGAGATCGCCGAGGCCTGCCGCATGCGCGGTCTCGACGTCACGGTCGTCGACCGCTCGGCCACGCCGGTCGGGACCTTCGACCCCGACGTCGGTGCGCAGATCGCCGACGCGGTCCGCGAGGAGGGCATCGAGATGGTGCTCTCCGACGGCGTCGCCGCCATCGACGTCGACGTGGAGGGGCGGGCCCACGCGGTGGTCACCGCGAGCGGGCGCGAGCTCCCTGCCGACCTCGTCGTCCTCGGACTCGGCGTCCGGCCGAACGTGCGGCTCGCGCAGGAGGCGGGGATCCCGCTGGGGACCTCCGGCGGCATCGCGGTCGACCAGCGCATGCGGACGCGGCTCGACGGGGTGTGGGCGGCGGGGGACTGCGTGGAGTCCCGGCACCGGCTCTCGGGGCAGCGGGTCGTCGTGGCGCTGGGCACCCACGCCAACAAGCAGGGCAGGGTGGCCGGCATCAACATCGGCGGCGGCTACGCCACCTTCCCCGGCGTGATCGGCACGGCCGTCACCAAGGTCTGCAACCTCGAGGCGGCCCGCACCGGGCTGTCGTCGGCAGAGGCGGAGGCGGCGGGCTACTCGTTCGTCAAGGCCGCCGTCGATTCCACGACCAAGGCCGGCTACTTCCCGGGTGCCGAGCCCATCCGCGTCACGATGATCGCCGAGCGGAGGAGCGGGCGGCTGCTGGGCGCGCAGGTCGTGGGGCGGGAGGCCGCGGCGAAGCGGATCGACGCCCTGGCCATCTGCATCTGGAACGAGATGACCGTCGACGAGGTCCTCTCCCTCGACCTCTCCTACGCGCCGCCGTTCTCGCCCGTGTGGGACCCGGTGCTCATCGCGGCCCGCAAGGCGTTCGAGGCCGTGGAGGCCGACGTCCGGGAGTTGTGACGCCCATCAGCCGACGACGACGTTCCAGGGCCGGATCGCCCAGCCGGTCACCAGGCCGTGGACGACGTACGGATCGCGCGCGACGAAGTCCTCGACGGTCTCCCGGGGAGCCGTCCAGACGAGCACGGCTCGGTCGTAGGGGTCGGGCAGCGCACCGGCGAGCAGCAGCTCGCCCCGCTCGTGCGCCGCCTGCGCCAGGGCGAGGTGCTCCTCGCGCAGCGCGGATCGGCGCTCGAGGTAGTCGTCGGTCAGGGAGTACTCGAGCAGGAGGTGCATGCCCCCACTCTCACACCCCCACGTCCAGGGTGCGGACGAGCGGGACGCCCGGGCGGTAGGCCAGGTGGCGGTACGACGGCGCGTCGACGACGGCGAGGTCGGCCCGCGCGCCCGGGGCCAGGTGGCCCACGTCGGACCGGCGCAGCGCGGCCGCGCCCCCGGCGGTGGCCGCCCACAGCGCCTCGGCGGGCGTCATCCGCATCTCGCGGACCGCCAGCGCGACGCAGAACGGCATCGACGAGGTGAACGAGCTCCCCGGGTTGCAGTCGGTGGCGAGCGCGAGGGTGACCCCGGCGTCCAGGAGGCGGCGGGCGTCCGGGTACGGCGAGCGCGTGGAGAACTCCACGCCCGGCAGCAGGGTCGCGACGGTCGTCCCGCCGGCCAGCGCGTCGACGTCGGCCGCGCCCAGGTGCGTGCAGTGGTCCGCGCTGGCGGCGCCGAGCTCCACGGCCAGCCGGACACCGGGCCCGGCGGAGAGCTGGTTGGCGTGCACCCGCACCTGCAGGCCCGCCGCGCGGCCGGCCTCGAGCACCGCGCGCGCCTGCTCGCCGTCGAACGCGTGGGCCGAGCCCGGCTCGCAGAAGACGTCGACCCACCGGGCGTGCGGGGCGCACGCGGTGAGCATCGGCCCGGTGACCAGGTCGACGTAGTCGTCGGACCGCCCGGCGTACTCGGCCGGCACCACGTGCGCGCCGAGGAACGTCGTCTCGGCGGTGACCTCGGCGGCCAGGCGCAGGCACCGCGCCTCGTCCCCGACGGTGAGGCCGTAGCCGCTCTTCACCTCCACCGTCGTCGTGCCCTGACCGCGCATCTCCGCGACGAGTGCGCCCAGGCGGCCGCGCAGCTCGTCGTCCGACGCCGCCCGGGTCGCGGCGACGGTGCTCGTGATGCCCCCGCCGTCGTACCGGGCCCCCGACATCCGGGCCTCGAACTCGCCGGCCCGGTCACCGGCGAAGACCAGGTGCGCGTGGCTGTCGACGAAGCCGGGGACGACGGCCCGCCCGCCGACGTCGATCCGGGCGTCGGCGTCCGGCGCGGCGGCCGCCGGGCCGACCCAGGCGACGAGCCCCTCCTCGACGACCAGGGCGGCGCGGGCGACGAGACCCAGCGGGCCGTCCCCTCGTGCGGGGTCGTTCGTGACGAGCTCGCCGATGCCGGTCACCAGCGTGCTCATCGGACCGCCCAGAGTGGCTCGATCGCCGCCGACAGCAGCCGTCCGACGTCGCCGAGGACGTGCTGCCCCTCGGACACCACCACGCGGCCGTCGACGACCACGGTGTGCACGTCCGCCGCGCCGGCCGCCGTCATCGCCTGGCCCGGCGCGCACCCGGCGGTGCGCGGGCTGTCCAGGCGGACGGCGACCAGGTCCGCCCGCATGCCGGGGGCCAGCCGGCCCGCGTCGGCCCAGCCCAGCGCGCGATGCCCCTCGACGGTCAGGGCGTCGCCGAGCTCGTCCGGCCGGAAGCGGCCGCGCTCGCCGCTGGACAGTCGCTCCCCGCCCTCGAGCAGGCGGGCCTCGGCGAACAGGTCGGTGACGACGTGCTGGTCGCTGCCCACGCACAGCGGCGACCCGGCGTCCCGGAGCCGGCGGAAGGGACCGATGCCGTCGGCGAGGTCGGCCTCGGTGCTCGGGCAGGCGCACACCGTGGTGCGCGTCGCCCCCAGGACCCCGACGTCGTCGTCGGTGAGGTGGGTGGCGTGCACGGCGGTGGTCAGCGGGCCGAGCACGCCGTGCTCCTCCAGCAGCCGGGTGGGGGTGCGCCCGTAGGACGCCTGGCAGGCCTCGTTCTCGGCCGGCTGCTCCGACAGGTGCACGTGCAGGGGCCGCCCGGCGGCGGCCCGGGCAACCGCCGCGAGCTCCGGCGCGGGCACGGCGCGCACGGAGTGCACGGCGGCCCCCAGCCGCACCCCGGGCGGCTCGGGCAGCAGCGCGACCCGGGCCGCCCATCCGTCGGCGTCGCCGTCGGAGAAGCGGGTCTGCACGCCGTCGAGCGGCAGGTGGCCGCCCGCATCCAGGCCTCCGGCCAGGTAGCAGGTGTCGAGCAGGGTGAGCCGGATCCCGGCGTCGGCCGCGGCCGCGACCAGGGCGGCGGCCATGGCGTTCGGGTCGTCGTACCGCCCGCCGCCGGGCGGGTGGTGCAGGTAGTGGAACTCGCCCACGCAGGTGACTCCCGCCCGCGCCATCTCCGCGTAGGTCGCCCGGGCCAGCGCCAGGTAGCCGTCGGGGTCCAGCAGCCCGGCGACGGCGTACATCCGCTGCCGCCAGGTCCAGAACGTGCCCCCGCCGTCGTGGGTCCGGCCGCGCAGGGCGCGGTGGAACGCGTGCGAGTGCGCGTTCGCGAGGCCGGGCAGCACCAGGCCGGCGAGGCGGACGTCGCCGGGAGCCGGGTCCGCGCCGGGCTCGACGGCGGTGATGCGGCCGCCGTCCTCGACGATCCGCACCTTGGGCACGGGGCCCTCGCCGAGGGAGGCGTGCTCGCACCAGTAGGCGGTCACGCCAGCGCCTCGATCGCCCGGGCCAGCGCGGCCACACCGGCGGAGCAGTCCGCCGGCTCCGCGTGCTCCGCGGGGGAGTGGGAGACCCCCGTCGGGTTGCGGACGAACAGCATCGCCGAGGGGATCCCCGCCGCGGCCAGGATGCCCGCGTCGTGGCCGGCGCCGGTCGCCAGGACCGGGGCGGGGGTGCCTGCGTCGTCGGCGAGCAGGGCGGCGAGCCGGTTCCGCAAGTGGGCGTCGAAGGCGGTCGTCGGCGTCCAGGACTCCTCCACGGGGACCGTGCCCGCCGCCCGGCCGACATCGGCCACCACCGAGCGCACGCCGTCCTCGTCCGGCCCCCGCGCGTCGAGCCAGGCGGTGACCGCCGAGGGGATGGCGTTGACGCCGTTGGGCTCGACGCGGACCTTGCCGACGGTGGCCAGCGACCCGGAGCGGCCGGCCGCCGCCCGCGCCTCCAGGATCGCGGCGGCGAGCGCCGGCATCGGGTCGTCGCGGTCGGCCAGGCGGGTGGTGCCGGCGTGGTCGGCCCGCCCGCGCAGGTTCAGCCGCCACCGGCCGTGCGGCCAGATGGCGGAGGCCACCCCGACCGCGGCGCCGTCGTCGACCAGCGCGCGGCCCTGCTCCACGTGCAGTTCCAGGAAGGTGCCGATCCGGCGCAGCGCCTCGTCGTCCCGTCCGAGCAGCCGGGGGTCGGCACCGGCCGCCGTCATGGCCTCGGCCATCGTCCTGCCGTCCTCGTCGGCCAGCGAGCGGGCCCGGTCGGCGTCGAGCACGCCGGTCAGGAGCCGTGAACCGGCGCAGGCCACGCCGAAGCGGGCGCCCTCCTCGTCGCCGAAGCACGCGACGCCCACCGGCCGTCCCGGCGTCCAGCCCCGCGCGCCGAGAGCGTCGAGGGCGGCGAACGCCGACACGATCCCCAGCGGCCCGTCGAAGGCGCCGCCGTCGGGCACGGAGTCCAGGTGGCTGCCGACGACCAGGCCGGGGCCGGCGGTGTCCGGATCGGTCGTCCACGCCCACAGGTTCCCGGCCCGGTCCGTCGTGACGTCGAGGCCGCGCGCCACCGCCTCGGCGGTGAACCACTCCCGCAGGACGGCGTCCTCGCGGGTCCAGGCGAAGCGGCGGTAGCCACCGCTCGCGGGGTGCCGGCCGACCGGCGCGAGATCGGCCCACATCCGGTCGAAGCCCCCCGAGTTCTCGAAGGGCACGTTCTAGCCCTCCGCCATCGGCGTCCGGATGCCCCGCTCCTCGGCGACCTGGGCAGCGCGGTCGTACCCGGCGTCGACGTGCCGGATCACGCCGGTGGCCGGGTCGTTGCGCAGCACCCGCTCGAGCTTCCGCGCCGCCAGCGGGGTGCCGTCGGCGACGCTGACCTGGCCGGCGTGCAGCGAGCGACCGATCCCGACGCCGCCGCCGTGGTGGATGGACACCCAGGTGGCCCCCGACGAGGCGTTGACCAGCGCGTTGAGGAGCGGCCAGTCGGCGATGGCGTCGGAGCCGTCGGCCATCGCCTCCGTCTCCCGGTAGGGGGAGGCGACCGACCCGGAGTCGAGGTGGTCGCGGCCGATCACGATCGGCGCGCTGATCTCCCCGGAGGCGACCATCTCGTTGAACCGGAGGCCGGCGGCGTCGCGCTCGCCGTAGCCGAGCCAGCAGATCCGCGCGGGCAGCCCCTGGAAGGCCACCTTGTCCTGAGCGGCACGGATCCAGCGCTGCAGGTGGTCGTCGTCGGGGAAGAGGTCGAGGACCGCGCGGTCGGTCGCCGCGATGTCCCTCGGGTCGCCGGACAGCGCCGCCCAGCGGAACGGGCCCTTGCCCTCGCAGAACAACGGCCGGATGTAGGCGGGCACGAAGCCGGGGAAGGCGAAGGCCCGCTCGTACCCGCCCTGGCGGGCCTCGTCGCGGATGGAGTTGCCGTAGTCGAAGACCTCCGCGCCGGCGTCCAGGAACCCGACCATGGCCTCGACGTGCTTCGCCATCGAGGCGCGCGCCCGGTCGGTGAACTCCTCGGGCTTCTTCTCCGCGTAGTCCTGCCAGTCGTCCGGGTCCACGCCCTCCGGGAGGTAGCTCAGCGGGTCGTGCGCGGAGGTCTGGTCGGTGACGACGTCGATCTCCACGCCGCGGCGCAGGAGCTCGGGGAAGACGGTTGCGGCGTTGCCGACCAGCCCGACGCTCAGGGCGCGCCGGTCCCGCTTGGCGGCCAGGCAGCGGCCGATCGCGTCGTCGATGCCGTCGGCCACCTCGTCGAGGTAGCGCTGGGCCACGCGGCGGCGCAGCCGGGCCTCGTCGACGTCGACGACGAGGCAGACCCCGCCGTTGAGCGTGACCGCGAGCGGCTGGGCCCCGCCCATGCCGCCGCAGCCGCCGGTGAGGGTGAGCGTGCCGGAGAGCGTGCCGCCGAACCGCTTGGCGGCCACGGCGGCGAAGGTCTCGTAGGTGCCCTGGAGGATCCCCTGGGTCCCGATGTAGATCCACAAGCCGGCGGTCATCTGGCCGTACATGGTCAGGCCCAGGTGCTCCAGCCGCCGGAACTCCGGCCAGGTGGCCCAGTCGCCCACCAGGTTGGAGTTGGCGATGAGCACGCGCGGTGCCCACTCGTGGGTGCGGAGCACGCCGACCGGGCGGCCGGACTGGACGAGCATCGTCTCGTCGTCGGCCAGCCTGGTCAGCGTCCGGACCATGGCGTCGAAGCTGCGCCAGTCGCGGGCCGCGCGGCCGGTTCCGCCGTAGACGACCAGGTCGTCGGGGCGCTCGGCGACGTCCGGGTCGAGGTTGTTCTGCAGCATCCGCAGCGGTGCCTCGGTCTGCCAGCTGCGCGCGGTCAGCGTGGTGCCGCGCGGCGACCGCACGGGTCGTGCTCCGTCCATGGTGGGCTCCTTCGAGGGCGGGTCGGGTACGTCAACGGAGGTCGATGCCGGTGGCGGTGAGCAGGGCCCCGGTCGTGACCAGGTCGACCACCGTCTGGATCTCGGGCGCCAGGTGCCGGTCGGGACCGGGACCGGCGACGCCGGCCGCCCGGACGGCGTCCCGGACCCCGGCGGTGGGGGCGGCCGGTTCGAGCGGGGCGCGCAGGTCGAGCGCACGGGCGGCGGTGACGATCTCGATCGCCAGCACCCGGGCGAGGCCGTCCAGGGCCCGGCGCAGCTTGCGCGCCGCGTGCCAGCCCATCGAGACGTGGTCCTCCTGCATCGCCGACGACGGGATCGAGTCGACGCTGGCCGGCACCGCCAGCCGCTTGAGCTCGCTGACGATCCCCGCGGCCGTGTACTGGCCGATCATGTGGCCGGAGTCGACGCCGGGGTCGTCGGCCAGGAACGGCGGCAGGCCGTTGCTCCGGGCGGCGTCGAGGAACCGATCGGTGCGCCGCTCGCTCATGCCGGCCACGTCGGCGACGGCGATGGCGAGGAAGTCGAGCACGTACCCGACGGGCGCCCCGTGGAAGTTGCCGTTGGACTCCACGCGGTCGTCGAGGGTGATGACCGGGTTGTCGATCGCCGCGGCCAGCTCGCGGTCGGCGACCGTCGCGGCGTGGGCGAGGGTGTCCCGCGCCGCACCGTGCACCTGGGGCGCGCAGCGCAGGGAGTAGGCGTCCTGCACGCGGGTGCACTCGGGGCCGCGGTGGCTGGCCATGATGCCGCTGCCGGCGACCAGCTCCAGGAGGTTGGCCGCGGAGTCGGCCTGGCCCGGGTGCGGGCGCAGGGCCTGCAGGTCGGCGGCGAACACGGCGTCGGTGCCGAGGAGGCCCTCGACGCTCATCGCCGCGGCGACGTCGGCCGTCGTGAGCAGGATGCCCAGGTCGGCGAGGGCCAGCACGAGCATCCCCAGCATCCCGTCGGTGCCGTTGACCAGCGCGAGGCCCTCCTTCTCGGCCAGCACCACCGGCTCGATGCCGCACGCCCGCATCGCCTCGGCCGCCGGGCGGAGCACGCCCGACCGGTCGCGGACCGAGCCCTCGCCCATGAGCGCGAGCGCCGCCGACGAGAGCGGAGCCAGGTCGCCGGAGCAGCCCAGCGAGCCGTACTCGTGGACGACCGGCGTCAGGCCGGCGTCGAGGAGCGCGGCGTACGCCCGAGCCGTTCCCGCCCGGACGCCGGTGCGCCCGGTGGCCAGGGTGGAGAGCCGGAGCAGCATGAGCGCGCGGACGACCTCGCGCTCGACCTCCGGCCCCGACCCCGCCGCGTGCGAGCGGATGAGGCTCCGCTGGAGCTGGGTCCGCCGTTCGACGGGGATGTGCGTGGTGGCGAGGGCGCCGAAGCCGGTGGAGATCCCGTAGTGCGGCCGGTCGTCCTCGGCGAGGGCGTCGACGACGTCGCGGCTCCGGGCGATCCCGGCCAGTGCCTCGTCGGCCAGCCGCACGCCGGCTCCGAGGCGCGCCACGCGGACGACCTCCTCCGGGGTCACCGGGCCGGTGCCCACGACCACCTGCTCGCTCTGCATGGCCCCATCGCACACCCCGGTCAGGGCCGCGCCTAGGCCTCGTCGCCCGGTCGTGTCCGGTATCCCGGACAGTTGGCGGAGTCAGGCGGCGGGTGCGCGCCCGTTGATCCGGCGGGTCAGCTCGGCCGCGGCGCGGGTGACCCGCCGGGCGAGATCGTCCCTCGTCCCGGCGTCGACCTCGTCGGTGGGGAAGGTGACGGCGACGCTGGCGGTCGGCCGACCGGCGTGGTCGTGGACCGCGGCTGCCACCGACGCGAAGCCCGGCGTCACCTCGCCGTCCTCGGACGCGTGCCCGTCCCGGCGGACCGAGAGCAGAAGCCGGCGCAGGTCGGCGAGCCGGCGCGGACCGGTCCCGTGCCGGTCGACGAAGGCGCTCGCGTCGGGGAACAGCGCCCGGACGTGCGGGCCGGGCAGGTCCGCGAGCAGCGCCCGGCCGCTGGCGGTCAGCTGGGCGGGCAGCCGCACACCGACGTCGGTGACCAGCGGCGGGCGGCCGGGCGCCCGCTGCTCGACGACGTAGAGGACCTCCCGCCCGTGCAGGACGGCGAGGTGCGCGGAGTGGCCGACCGCGTCGACCAGCCGGGCCAGCACCGGCCGGGCCAGCCGGGCCAGCGGCTCCTGGCGCGAGTAGGCGCTGCCGATCTCGAACGCGCTCACGCCCAGGCCGTAGCGGCGTTCCTCGGGCAGGTGGACGACGAAGCCGGCGGCGACGAGCTCGGCGAGGAGGGCGTAGGTCGTCGAGCGGGGGAGGCCGAGGTCGCGGGCCAGCGCGGCGGCCGGCACCGGGCCCGGCTGACGGGCGAGCGCCTGGAGCAGCGCGAGGGTCTGGCGGGCCGCAGGGACACCGGCCGGCGTCCGCAGGCCCTCCTCCCGCGCCGTCGCCGTCACCCGGTCAGCGTAGGCAGCCCGCGACGGGGCACTCACGGCCTTGCCCCGTTCGCTCACCGCGATGAGTCCCGCCGGGACCGCGAGTCCCCTCTACCGACCCGCGCAGCAGCCGTCCGCCCGAAGGGATCGCCGTGATGACCGAGACCGACCGCACCGACCAGGTGAGCGGGCCAAGCGCCCCAGGGCCCCACCCCAAGCTGCGCGAACTCGACGTGCTGGAGGGCACGTGGCGGCTCCAGGGCCACGACCTCGACGGCAGCTCGCCCTTCACGGGCACGGTGACCCGGCGCTGGCTCCCGGGCGGTCACTTCCTCGTGCAGACGATGAGGATCGACGGCGACGAGCACGAGGGGGCCGAGTACATCGGCTACGACCACGCCCAGCAGGTGCTGCGCTCGATGTTCTTCAGCAACGAGGGGCCGGGTCCCTTCTGCTCGTTCGCGCTCGAGTACTTCTGGGAGATCGAGGGCGACGACCTCACGATCTGGCACGGGGCCAAGGACTCACCGGCGCGCTTCACCGGCACGATCGATCGCGGCGCCGGCGTCATCGACGGACGGTGGGAGTGGCCCGGCGGCGGCTACCAGGCCACCGCGACCCGCATCGACGAACCCGGGTGACCCCACCTGCCCGATGCCACGGCCGGCGAGTTCAGGCGGCCCCGACGGACGGCCGCAGGGTCCGTCCCAGGAGCAGCGCGCCGAGTCCCGCCACGACGACGGCGAGCAGGGCGACCCGCAGGCTCGTGGCATCGGCCAGGACGCCGCGCGAGGAGGGCGTAGGTCGTCGAGCGGGGGAGGCCGAGGTCGCGGGCCAGTGCGGCGGCCGGCAGCGGGCCCGGCTGGCGGGCGAGCGCCTGGAGCAGGGCGAGGGTCTGCCGCGCCGCTGGCACGTCGGCCGGCGTCCGCAGGCCCTCCTCGCGCGCCGTCCCCGTCGTCCGGACAGCGTAGGAGGCCGGGCACGGGGCGCCCGCGGCGTTCCCGCCCACGTCGCGTCCTAGACGCTAGAGCCCGGGTGGGATCTCCCTCGTCGGCCTTCGAGCGACTTCCGCACCCGTCGACCGGACCAGTTGCCAGCCCGAGTGCAGGGCTGGCGACACCAATTACGACTCCATGGCGCGTTGAGACCGCCGCCCTGAAGGCGGCTTCAGGGACAGGTCGTGTCCCTAAAGCCGCCGGGCCGTGATCAGCGACGCTGCTCAGGGATCCCTGTTGTGCGCAGGGGGCGGAACGCGGCCCGCATCTCGGAGGTGAAGAGCTCCGGCTCCTCCCATGCGGCGAAGTGACCGCCCCTGTCGACCTCGTTGAAGTAGGTGAGGTTGGGGTAGCTCCTTTC
>DASQTE010000359.1:0-6764 GCA_035642035.1 Blastococcus sp. | reverse complement strand
CGTGAACTGGTCGGCGAGGGCACGCTCTTCATGCTCAAGGTCGTCGGTGACTCCATGGTCGAGGCCGCGATCTGCGACGGCGACTGGGTCGTCGTCCGGCAGCAGCCGACCGCCGAGAACGGCGAGATCGTCGCCGCGATGATCGACGGCGAGGCCACCGTCAAGACCTACAAGCGGCGCGACGGCCACGTGTGGCTGCTGCCGCACAACCCGGCCTACGAACCCATCCCGGGCGACGACGCGACTGTGCTCGGCCGCGTCGTCAGCGTCTTGCGCCGCGTCTGAGGGAGGGTCCCGTCTCTTCCTCCGGGGAGAGACGGGGTCGCGCCTCAGGGACGGCGCCGGAACTTCCCGCTGATCCAGACGACCACGGTCGCGACGAAGGCGGCCAGCAGTGCCGACGTCCACGGCGACAGCCCTGAGCGGGTCAGGTCGGTGAAGCTCGGGACCGCGCCCAGAGGAGCCGGCGGCGCAGCCGTCACCAGCGCGGCGTCGAGGGGGACCTGGGTGAGGTCGCTGGGCGAGCCCTCGCTGGCGACCAGCAGGCTCGCCCCGTCCGCCGCGAAGCTGATCGCCTCGCCCTGCGGCGAGTCCGGCAACGGGATCGCGACCGGGTCCGCGCCGAGAGCGCCGACCACGTCACTGCCGACCAGGAGCCAGACGTAGGCATCGGTATAGGTGCGCAGGGCCAGGTGGCGGCCATCGGCGGACACCGCCCCTCCGGTGACCAGGAGCTGACCAGCGCGGCCGACCGGGCCACCGGGGGTGCCGGTGAGCGTCATGTTCACGGCGGCCACCTTCGCCAGCGCGACCGTCCCGCCGTCGACGAGCGCGGCCGAGGGGCTGTACACGCCGCTGGCGCCGAGCACCTCCTTGGTCACCACGTACGGCGTGCCGTCCGGGGCGAGGAGCAGCGCCTCGGCATCGTGCGGCCCGTCGGGATAGGTCAGCCGGAAGATCCCCGTCGTCCCGTCGGGACGGAGCGCGAGGAGGGCGACCGTCGCCCGCGTGGCGTTGTTGTCGCCGGTGTCCGCGAGCCAGATTGTGCCGTCGGCGGCGACCGCCATGTCCTCGGGGTCGTAGGGGTCGACCGGCGCCGCGTGCGTGTCGACCACCTGGCACGCGGTGTCCAGGAGGTGGACGGCCAGCTCCTCGCCGCCGTCGTTCATGGCCAGGACCCCGTCGGTCACGGCCACCAGACCGGACAGCTCGGCCAGCCGGGGGTCGGTGACCTGGCAGAGCGTCGCGGGCCCGGCCACCTCGGCGGCGACGGGCGCGGCGGAGCCGAGGACGAGGCCGGCACCGAGCACTCCCCCGGCGGCCAGCAGCCGTCCCCGCACGCCGCTACGCGGTCTGCCGGCCTCGGGCACGTACAAAGCGTGACAGAACGACTGCATCGAGTCTGTGAACCACGCCCAACAGCACGATCCCCACCGCACCGCCGACGATCGCGTCGGTGAGCCAGTGGAAGTCCAGCGACACCATCGACAGACCGGTCGCCACGGGCGCGGCGATGCTCAGCCACCAGAAGGCCTGCTGCACACGCTCCGGCAGGCCGTACTCCACGGCCAGCCACCGGGCGACGCCCCACATGATCACCGCGTTGGCCACGTGGCCGGAGGGGAAGGAGGCGCCGTCCAGGTGGAAGAACACCTCGTCCGGGTGCCCCGGCGCGGTGCGCCCGGTGCCGTGCTTGAGCGCGTACACACCGAGGGTCAGCGTCCCCAGCGCCAGCAGCACCCGCAGGAGCGGGACCCAGGTGCGCCGGGTCCAGCCCAGGTAGCCGACGAGGATCGCGAGCACCCCGAGGATGGTGGCCCGGCCGCCCAACTGGGTGACCGCCCAGACGAAGGGATAGGCGCCCGAGTCGCGCAGGCCCCAACCGCCGATGACGTGGGAGATCCGCAGGTCGAGCCGCTCGAGGACACCGCCGGTGAGCAGGTCCGCGGTGACCAGCGTGCCCACGACGAGCGCGGCGAGCATCAGCCACCACGGCGGCCGCCCGATCGACACGACGCGGGTTCGCTCGGGCGCGCCGGCGTCCCGCACCACGCCGCTGGTCACCACGTCACCGTACCGGCCCGTGACCGGACCGTGATCCGGACGAGCCGGCGTCCCCCGGGAGGGGGTCAGCCCACCGGGACGGCGAACTGCTCGAGCGCCGCGGCGAGTCCGCCGTCCACCCGGGCACTCAGCCGCGTGCCGCCGTCCTCGTGCCGCTCGCTGAGCACCTCGCCGTCGCGGTGCACCCGGGCGACGAGGTCACCCCGGTCGTAGGGCACGAGCACCTCGACGTCGACGTCGGGGTGCGGCAGCCGGCCGGCGATGAGCTCGCGCAGACCGTCGATGCCCGTCCCGGTGCGGGCCGAGACCCAGACCGCGCCGGGCAGCGCCCGCCGGAGGGTCAGGATGTCGTCCTCGGTCATGGCGTCGACCTTGTTGACGACGATGACCTCGGGCACCGCGGCCGCGTCGATCTCGCCGAGGACCACCCGCACCGCGTCGATCTGCCCCAGCGGGTCGGGGTCGGAGCCGTCGACGACGTGCAGCAGCAGGTCGGCGGCGGCGACCTCCTCCAGCGTCGACCGGAAGGCGTCGACCAGCTGGTGCGGCAGGTGCCGGACGAACCCGACCGTGTCGGTCAGCGTGTACTCGCGACCGTCCGGTGACTGCGCCCGGCGCACCGTCGGGTCGAGGGTGGCGAACAACGCGTTCTCCACCAGGACGCCGGCACCGGTGAGGGCGTTGAGCAGGCTCGACTTGCCGGCGTTGGTGTAGCCGGCGATCGCGACGCTGGGCGTCGCGTTGCGGTCCCGGCTGGAGCGCTGGGTGGCCCGTGCCGTGGCCATGCCCGCGATCTCCCGGCGCAGCTTGCTCACCCGCGAGCGGATGCGCCGCCGGTCCGTCTCGATCTTGGTCTCACCAGGACCGCGGGTCCCGATGCCGCCACCACCGGCGACACGGCCACCGGCCTGCCGGGACAGCGACTCACCCCAACCGCGGAGTCGCGGAAGCATGTACTGCATCTGGGCCAGCTCGACCTGCGCCTTGCCCTCCCGGCTGCTCGCGTGCTGCGCGAAGATGTCGAGGATCAGGGCCGTCCGGTCGACGACCTTCACCTTGAGGATCTTCTCCAGCTGGTTCAGCTGGCCGGGTGTGAGCTCGCCGTCGCAGATGACGGTGTCTGCCCCGGTCGCCGCGACGATGTCGCGGATCTCGTTGGCCTTGCCCGAACCCACGTAGGTCGCGGCGTCGGGCTTGTCGCGCCGCTGGCTCACCGCCTCCAGGACCTGCGAGCCGGCGGTCTCGGCCAGAGCGGCGAGCTCGGCCAGCGACCGGTCGGCGTCGGCCAGGGTCCCCTCGGTCCAGACGCCGACCAGCACGACGCGCTCGAGGCGCAGCCGGCGATACTCGACCTCGGTGACGTCGGCGAGCTCGGTGGACAGCCCGGCCACCCGGCGCAGCGCGCCGCGGGCCTCCAGGGCGTAGGAGCCGGTGGTGTCGTCGGGCTCGTCCCACTCCCCGGCCGGGGCGGAGCGCGGCTCGGGGCGCGGCTGGTCGTCGAAGGGGACGTCGGGAGCGGTCGTCATCGTCTCCAGCGTGGCATGCCCCGCCATCCGGGGCACCTGAGTTGTCTGCGTCTTCGTGTGCATCGCCGGGTACAACACCGGACCGGCCCGAGTACATCCCACCCGCACCCGGGTAGGAGGCCCGTCGACGAACCCACTCGACGAGGAGGGCCTGATGAGCGAATCCGGATCCAGCAGCCTGGGCGCGAACAGCGACATCGACGACCCGGGCCGCGAGCCCCGCGGCCTGGGTGGCCCGCCGCGCAATCCGCTCGGCAGCGGTCCCGACCAGGACAGCGGGCGCGGGGAGCCGGAGGGGAGCCCCACCACGGAAGGGCAGTCGATGATGCCCGAGTCGCCGTCCGAGGACGACGACCGCGTCTGACCGCCGGCCGGCTCAGCCGGCCAGCCACTCCGGGCACAGCTCGCCGGCAGCCACCAGCACCGCCGGACCGGTGAGCACCGTCGTCCCGGGGGTCACCCGCACCGACAGGCGGCCCCCGGGCACATCGACGAGCACCGTGCCCTCGGTCCGGCCCTCCGCGGCGAGGGCGGCGTAGCCGGCGGCGCACGCGCCCGTGCCGCAGGACCGGGTCTCCCCCACACCCCGCTCCACGACCCGCAGCCGCACGTGCGCGGCCGGCTCGAGCACGTTCACCAGCTCGACGTTCACCCCGTCGGGGAAGAGCCCCGCGTCGAACGCGGGCGTCCCGGTCAGGTCCAGCGCGTCGAGGTCGGCATCGGTGAGGCAGGCCAGGTGCGGATTGCCCATCGAGACGGCGAGGCCGGAGAACGTCCGTCCGGACACCTCCGCCTTCCCCGCGCCGAACTCCCGCGCCGGCCCCATGTCCACCCAGTACGCGCCGTCGGCCGTCGCGCCCACGCGCCGCGGCCCGCCGCGCGTGCCCACGAGGACACCGGCCTCGCAGGTGGCCCGGTCCAGCAGCCCCTCGCTGACCAGGGCGTGCAGGAACAGCCGGATGCCGTTGCCGCACATCTCGGCCGTCGACCCGTCGGCGTTGCGGTGGTCCATGAACCACTCGCAGCCCGCCAGGTCCGCGCCGAGCACCGCCGGGGCGTCGGGGACGTGCACGCTGCGGACGACGCGCAGCGCACCGTCGCCGCCGAGCCCCGCCCGCCGGTCGCAGAGCCGCCGGACCAGTGCGCCGTCCAGCCGGTCCTCCGGCCAGACGCGGCCGTCCGGGTCGGGCAGGACGACGAAGTCGTTCTCCGTGCCGTGCCCGACGAGCACCCGGGGAGCGGTCTGGGAAGTCACCGCTCGATCGTACGGGCGGTGATCACGGCCGAGACGGCGTCGGCGAGGTCGGGGCGCGCGGCCTCGAACCAGGAGATCGTTGCGTCACGACGGAACCACGACCGCTGCCGGCGCACGAAGCGCCGCGTGGTGGCGACCGTGCGCTCCCGTGCCTCCTCCGGGGAGAGCTCCCCGTCGAACTGGGCGAGCACCTGCGCGTAGCCCAGGGCCCTCGACGCCGTCGGGCCCTCGCGCAGTCCGTCGGCGGCGAGGGTCGCCACCTCGTCGACGAAGCCGGCCGCCCACATGCGGTCCGCCCGGGCCGCGACGCGCGCGTCGAGCTCGGCGGGGTCGCGGTCGAGCCCGATGACGACGGCCGGGTAGTGCGGGCTGGGCTCGGGCAGCTGCGCGCGGAAGGGTCCCCCGGTCAGCTCGATCACCTCGAGCGCCCGGACGATGCGGCGGCCGTTGCTGGGCAGCACCGCCGCGGCCGCGGCCGGGTCGAGGCCGGCGAGCCGTTCGTGCAGGGCCTCGGCCCCGGCGTCGGCGAGCTCCTCCTCCAGACGGGCCCGCACCGCGGCGTCGGTCCCGGGGAACTCGAGCTCGTCGAGGACGGCGCGGAGGTAGAGCCCCGACCCACCGACCAGCAGGGGGACGACGCCGGCCGCGCGGAGCCGGTCGATCTCGGCCCGCGCCCGGTCGCGGTACTCGGCGACGGACGCCGCCTCGCGGACGTGCCAGAGGTCGAGCAGGTGGTGCGGGACGCCGTCCCGTTCGGCGAGGTCCGGCTTGGCGGTGCCGATGTCCATGCCCCGGTAGAGCTGCATGGAGTCGGCGTTGACCACCTCACCGCCGAATCGGTGGGCCAGCGCCACGGCGAGCGCGGTCTTGCCGGTCGCGGTGGGGCCGACGACCGCGACCACCGGCGGCGGGGTCACCCGGCCACCCAGGAGGCGACCAGGTAGCCGACGCCGAGGGGTGCCGCGTCGAGCAGCAGCCGGGCGGTGATCGGCCGGCCGTCGACGGCCGCTCCGACCGCCCGCCACACCGGCACACCGGAGGCGAGCAGCCGCTCGCCCTGGGCGGGATCGAGGGAGGCGAGGGCAGCGGCGTCCCCGGTCTCCAGCGCACGCGCGACGGCGGCGTCGAACGGACCGGCTCCCTCGTCGAGGTACCCCGGCGCCTTGACGCTGCGTCGTGCCGAGCCGTCGCCCATCGCGAGCACTGCCACCGGCCCGGGCAGGTCGCGGACGAGCTGGCCGAGATCGGCCGGGCCGACGCCGACCCGCGTGCCGGAGAACCCGGCCCGGTCCAGCAGCCAGGCGCCCAACGTGTGCGGCAGCGGGGCCCGTCGGCCGCCGGGACGCACCCGTCCTTGGAAGGGGAACTCGAGCGGGACGCCGAACCCGTGCAGGCTGCCGGCGTCGCCCACGCCGAGGCGGAGACCCGGGGCCAACCCGCTCCCGACCACGACGACGACCTCCGGCCCCATCGCCAGCAGATCGCCCACCGCCAGGGCGCATGCGTCGCGCAGCGCCGTCGTCGCGTCGTCCGCCCGCACCTCGACAGCGGGATGCAGCAGCGGCGGTTCGGGACAGAAGGCCACGGCGACGGAGGCGCGGACGCCCGGGAGGGGTGGCCCGGGAGGAACAGCAGTCACGGAGTCAGTCTCCCGGATGCGACGTGGGACACTGCCGGACGTGTCGAGCACGGACAACCCCGGGAACGGGGCGCAGCAGGACTCTTCGCCGATTGCGGAGAACACGGAGGCGGTGGACCCGACGGCGGTGAGCGAGCCCGGCGGTCCCGAGGCGACGGGCGCGCAGCCCCCGGTCGCCGATGCACCGTTGCCCGAGGCGACGTCGGAGGCGGTCACCCCCGCGGCCGGCACCCCGGACGCGCCGTCCCCCGCGGACGCCGCGGTCACGGACCCGACCGCC
>DASQTE010000358.1:0-9619 GCA_035642035.1 Blastococcus sp. | reverse complement strand
GCTGCCGGCCCGGGCCGGAGCAGCCCGGCGGCGCCCAGGACGCGGCCGCGGCCCGCGACGCCTACCGGTTCCTGGCCGACCACCTGCGCGCCCTCGGGCTCCAGGCCCCGGTCGCGGCCGAGGTGGCCGGGCTGCTCGACCGGCACCAGGAGGCCCTGGAGCTGGCGCTGGCAGGCAGCGCGGCCGAGGGGCTGGGCCCGGCCGCCGGGCGGCTGGTCGGGGCCCGCGACCTGCTCCGGCGCACGGTCGCCATCGGCGGCCGCCCGGTGTCGGACGTCACCCCCGGGGTCTGACGGCCGCTGCCTAGCCGCCCTCGTCCTCCGGTGCCCGTCCTCGCACCGCGGCCATCGCCTCCCTGATCCTGACGCCCTGGTCGAGCAGGTGTTTGACCTCCAGGATCCGGGCGATGTCCTCCTCACTGTAGATGCGGTAGCCGCTGGGGGAGCGGCTCGGGTGGATGAAGCGGTACCGTCGTTCCCAGGTGCGGACCGTCGCCGCCGGGATGCCGGTCCGCTCGCTCACCGCCTTGAGGGTCAGCCCGGCCGTCAGTCCGCGCTCACCGCCACCGGCCGCCGCCTCCCCGGACCGCGGCCCTCGCTCAGGCCGGTCGGCCTCCATGAAGTCCTCCAGCAGGCGGTTCAGCCTGCCGACGCTGCGGGCCAGCTCGTGCAGCACCGGCGGCGGGTCCCGCTGGAGCTCCAGGCCCGGCACCGTCGCCCCTTCCAGGTCGTCCGGCATTCCGCCCACAGCCACCGTTCCGAGGTGGGATCCCAGCCACTGCAGGATGTGCAGCGTCTCCTCGTCCCGGTTGCGGACCGCCCGGCTCACCAGCTCGAGCACCCCGAGGATCTCGCCGTCGCCCGGCACGGGCACCGCGACCCAGCCGTGCACGGGGGCACGGCCATCCGCTGACCGGGTCCCCACGAGCGCCGGGTCCACCAGCACGTCCGGAACCCAGGCGGCCCCCCCGGTCTTCCAGGCCCGCCCGACCATGCCCTCGCCGGCCCGAACGGCCATCCCGGCGCTTCCCTCGGCCAGCGCCTCCGGACAGCCCACCGGCGCGCACCAGACATGGACGCAGCGCAGGACCCCGGCCGCTCGATCGACCTCCCAGGCGGCCCCGAGCTCCCATCGCAGGCACTCCCCGAGCACCTGCAGGGCGGCCCGGGCCATCTCCAGCCAGGCACCTCCGCTCCGGAGGATCCGCCTGAGCTCGAGCTGGGCGATGCCGCGCCGTTCGGCCGCCGTCGGGTCCCTGCCGGCACGGAGGGTGCAGACGGCATGGTGGCCGCCCTCGACATCCACCACCAGCACCGAGAGGCTCCCAACCCGCAGCTCGCCGGCCCGGGTCCGGAACCCGGCCGGGACCTCACCGGACGACCTAAGCTCGCGCAGCCCAGCCGCCGGTTCCGGGCGACCAGCCACCGTGCTCCAGATCAGGAGCTCGTGGCTGTTCCTCCCGATCAGGTCCTCGGCCCGGTGCCCGGTGATCGCGAAGAGGGCCTCGTTGACATCGACGATCAGCCCGTCCCCGAGCCGGATGACGACGACGGCGTCCGAGCTCTGCTGAAGGAGCTGCGCTGACGGGCGCTCCACATTTCCCCCTGTCGAACAGCATGCCGATGGCTGGGCTTCTCCGCGACCAGCGAGGCGAAACGGCGCTTTGCTCCAGCAACACGGCGCAGCATTTCAAGCTAAATTGAACTGGGTCCGAATCGGTTCATTTTTGGGAAACTGGATTCGAAGATCATGTTTGGCGGGCATGCTTCCTGAGTAGGCAAGAAGCGCTGTCCGATGCGACTCGCATCCGCCGAAGAGGCGCTTTCTCCGAAGTTTGTTAGCATGACGACGCGAAATTACCGGTCCCTTCAAGCCAATCATGGCTCGATCAGTGCCAGCCGCTCGGGCTGACGCGGCTGGTTGAGTGGTACCCCTATTCGTCGCCCGTAGGACGGGCTTTGCAGGCATGAAACAAAACCCCGATAGGAAGAAACGAGAGCAAGCATCGGAGCGTTTCAATCGACGATGACCGGTCCCATCAGCAACGCGAGCGATCTCCTTCGGCTCCCGCCGCCGGCCAGCCCCACAGGGCGCACCCCGTCTGGACTTCACGTCCTCCACGTTGTCGAGGCGCTCGGGTCCGGCATCGCGACGGCCCTCGAGGACTATGTCCGGAGCACCCCGGACCATCGCCACACGGTCCTGGCCTACCGGCGCCCGTCGGCACAGACCGGAGATGACCTGGAGCGCCTGGCGCTGCGGGTGCTCCGGCTTCCAGAAGGCAGGCTGGCCCAGATCCGGACCGTGCGCCACTGGGTGCGGACGCTGCGTCCCGACCTCGTCCATGCCCACTCGACCTATGCGGGCGTGTACGTCAGGTTGTTCGCCCGGCCGCCCGTTGGCTCGATGGTGTACACCCCACACGCCTACCCGTTCGAGCGCCGCGACGTGCCGGCGATCGTGCGCGGCACCTACTGGGTCGTCGAGGCCGCCCTCAGCCTCGGCGGTGGCTGCGTGGCCGCGGTCGGTCCTCGGGAGGCGGAGCTGGCCGCGCGCCTCCCGGGTCGCCAGGCGGTCGTCCACCTGCCGAACATCGTCCGTGACCTGCGGCCGCGTCCCTCCGGCCCACCCGGGCAGGCCGGGCCCCGTGTCGGGCTGCGGCTGGCCATGCTGGGACGAATCTCGCCCCAGAAGGGACCTGACTTCTTCGGTCGTGCCGCCCGGCTCAGCCAGGCTCGAGGGCTGCCGATCGAGTGGACCTGGGTTGGCGGCGGCCGACCCGAGGAGGAACGGGCGCTCCGCGAGGCGGGCGCGCTGGTTACCGGCTGGCTGCCCAGGCAGGCGGCCCTCGACCACCTGGCCACCGCGGACGCCTATGCCCACACGGCGGCATGGGAGGGATTCCCGGTCAGCGTGCTGGAGGCCGCTGCGCTCGACCTTCCGATCGTGGCCAGGCGCATTCCCGCGCTGGAGGTCCTCGAAGGGCCGGCGCTCTGCGACACCCCCGAGGAGCTGGTGGCCGTGGCCCGGTCGCTCCTGGACCGACCGGCCCGGGAAGCGCTTCGGACGCGGTCACGGCGGCTTGTCGAACAGCACCAGCCGGCCGCGCAGCGCGAGGCCCTCGAGCGAGCCTACGCGATCGCCTCGGCTCGGCGGCGCCTGCTCGTGACCAGCCGGCCATGACGCCGCCCAGCCCGCAGAACGAGGCCCAGAACGGCCGGCACGCACCGGACGGCAGGCCCGACCTGGCCCGGTCCCCCTGGTCGCGACGCGGCCAGGGCACGGCCCGGCGCCTTCGCGCCCCGGTGATCAAGCTGCACCCTCGCCGGAGCCCCGGATCGCCGAGCCGGCGCCGGGCCCGGTCGCTGCTCCTGGTGACCGACGCCGCCGCGATCCTGCTGGCGATGGTGGCCACCACCGGTCCCGCAACCGTGGCCGGATGGGCGTACGCCGGCTGCGTCCTGGCCTCGCTGACCGTCTCCGGCGCCTATCGTCCGCGCATCTCCCTGCAGGTGCTGTCCGAGGTGCCGGCCCTCATGACGCGGTTGGGCCTGCCGGCCCTGCTGTGCGCGCCGTTCGCGCTGGTCGGCCTCGAGCAGCTCGCGCTGCTGCAGCTCCTGGCCACGGCGCCCGCACTCTGTGCGGCCCGGGCGGCGGCGTACGGCTCCATCCGGCTGGCCCGTCGCAAGGGCATCCTCAGGGAGACCACCCTGGTCGTCGGAGCCGGGCCGGTCGCGCTGGAGCTGGCCCGGCTGATGCGCCAGCGGCCCGAATACGGACTGGAGCCGATTGGCTTCCTGGACGCACCCTCGACCGACGGAAGCCTCCCGCTGCCCTACCTGGGGCCGGTAAGCCACCTGGAGAGCGTGCTGCGGAGGTTCGACGTGCAGCGGGTGGTGGTCGCGTTCGGGCGGGTGCGCGAGGCGGACTGGGTGAGCATCATGCGGACCGCGGTGGTCAACGACGTCGAGATCCACGTCGTCCCCCGGTTCTTCGACATCGGCATGAGCCCGGCGGGGTCGGGCACCGATCAGATCTGGGGGATCCCGCTGCACCGCGTGCGCCGCTCAGTGCTCCACAGCGCGGCCTGGCGGGCCAAGCGGGGCTTCGACGTGGTCCTGGCGGGCGGCACGCTCCTCCTGAGCCTGCCGCTGCTGGGGCTGATCGCGGTCGCCGTCCGCCTGAGCAGCCCGGGCCCGATCCTCTTCCGGCAGTGTCGTATCGGTCAGGATGGCCGCCAGTTCGACCTGCTGAAGTTCCGCAGCATGCGAACCGACCACGACGGCGCCTCCTCGTGGACGGCCACCGCCGAGCATCAGACGACCATCGGCCGTTGGCTGCGGCGGACCAGTCTCGACGAGCTGCCGCAGCTGTGGAACGTCATCCGCGGCGACATGTCCCTCGTCGGTCCCCGCCCCGAACGGCCCCTGTTCGCCGAGCGCTTCAGCGCCGACATCGCCGGCTATCGCGACCGGCACCGGCTGCCGGTCGGCCTCACCGGCTGGGCCCAGGTGCACGGCCTTCGCGGTGACGACACCTCCCTGACGGAGCGAGCCCGGTTCGACAACTTCTACATCGAGAGCTGGACGCTCTGGCTGGACATCGTGATCCTGCTGCGCACGGTCGGGGCCGTCATCCGCATGGCCGTCGGCATGCAGCGACACCGCCGGGACGGCCCAGCCATCCAAGGGCTGGCCACGGCCGACCGGTGGGTCGACGAGACCGTGACCTCGCGGTTCCAGGAGGCGAGGAACAACCATGGCGGCTAGCGCCCGGCGCCTCGGCTCGAGCGGCCCAGTCGTCGTCTTCTCCTCGGACCCGTCGCTGATCACGGCCATGCAGGCGACGCTCGGGCCGTCACGGGCGGTCCTCCGGCGGGTCCAGGCTCCCGGCAGCGTCGACTGGCCGAGCGGCAGCTCGGTCACGGTGGTCCTCGACGTCGCCCCCGAACTGCGGCGCTCGGCCTACGACGAGGTCCGCCGGCGCCACCGCGGACGGCTGGTGCTGATCGTGGAGGCCGGCGAGCGGGCGGGCAGCCTCCCGCCCGACGCCGCGCGGTTCACCATCACCCGGCCGTTCGCGATCGCCGAGCTGCTCGACGCCCTCTCCGCGCCGTTGCCGCGGGAGGCGGCGGTGCCCGTCTTCTCCGTGGACGACGCCCCGGACCTGGCCGGGCGGGATCGCCTCGGCGCCTGGGCGGATCGCCTCCACGCGTGGTGGGACGTCCTGGCCGAGCGGCCGACCCGGACCATGCTCGTCACCGGCGGCGCCGTCCTGCTGCTGCTCGCCGCCTGGTTCTCGCTGGGCCTGCTCCGGTCGGCCGCCGACCTGAACCGGACCGCTCGGGCGACCCGGACCGAGCTCAACCGGGTCGACACCGCCCTCGCCGCGGCCGATCCCGGCGCGGCCAGGAACGCCCTCCAGGCGGCGCAGGGCCACCTCGACGGAGCGAAGGCGGCCGCCGACCGGCGCCCCGTGCGGCTCGCCGCCCGCCTCCCGGTCCTCTCCGCGAGCGTCGACGACCTCCGGCGCCTGCTCCGGGCGGCGCAGCGGGGAACGCGAGCCGCCGGCCTCGGGGTCGCCCTCTACGAGCAGGCCGACTCGGGTCGGCCGGCCACGGCCATGTTCCGCGATCAGCGGGTCGACCTGGCCGCCCTGGCCAGGATGCGGCGGCAGGCGGACAGCCTGCTGGGCGAGCTGGCCGCCGCCCAGACCGAGCTGCGCGCGGTCCGGGGTGGCGTGCTGGCGCCAGGGGTGGCAGGCGCCCGGGCGAGCGGGCTGCGGCAGGTGGAACAGCTCAGCGACCGGGTGCGCTCGCTCATGCCCGCCCTCGAGGTCCTTCCGGCGGCCCTGGGTGGCGATCGGCCGCGCACCTACCTGGTCGTGCTGACCACGCCGGCGGAGCTGCGTCCCTCCGGAGGGACGCCACTGGCCGCCGTCAGGGTCCGGGTCGACGGCGGCCGGATCGAGATCCAGGAGCGCGACGTCGGCGTGAGCCTGCATCACGCAACCGTCCGCTGGACGGCCGCCCCGGGTGACCCCTGGTCGGCCGCCGGGCGGTTCGATGACTTCTCCTTGGCGAACTCCTCCCCGCACTTCCCCACCTCAGGGGAGGAGCTGCTCCGGGCCTACCGGGCCTTGACCGGCATGCGGCCCGACGGCGTGGTGGCTGTCGACCCCCTGGCCATGCGGGCGCTGCTGCGGGCCACCGGACCGGTCGAGGTGCCCGCCTACGGGCAGGTCACGGCGGGCAACGTCAGCCGGCTGACGATGCGGGGGTCCTATGACCGGTGGCCCGAGGCGAGCGAGCGCCGGCGCTACAACCAGCAGCTGGTCGGTGCCGTCCTGCGGCGCTTCCTCGACGGCCGGCTGCTGCTCGAGAAGCTGCACGCCCTGGGCACCGAGGCGGCCGAGCGGCACCTGCAGGTGTACGCGGCCAATCCCGCGGTGCAGGCGGTGCTCGGCCGCTCCGGGCTCGACGGCGCCCTGGCGCCGGTCGCGCACGACTACCTGGCCGTCTACACCGCCAACACGAACGCCAGCCGGGTCGACTACTTCCAGCGGCGCAGCATCGACCAGCGCGTCGAGCTCCGCCCGGACGGGTCCGCTTCGGTGACCCGGACGATCCGGGTGCAGAACCGCGCCCCGGTCTCGGGTGGGCTCGACCCTGGGCAGCGGACCGGGTCCACCTCCCCGCACAGCACCGCGACCGTGGCGACCTACCTGCCGCCCGGGGCCAGGCTCGGCGCCGTACAGGCCGACGGCCGGCCGGTCAGGGCCGCGGTGGCCGAGGAGGCCGGACGGCCGTTCCTCCGGGTGGCCACCGAAATCGCGCCCGGGCGCACCGTCACCGTCACCGTCACCTACCTGGCGCCACCACCTGGGCGGCCGGGCGACCCGATGACCTACGAGCTGGCGTCCGACCCGCAACCGATGGTCGAGCCACCCAGGCTCCAGATCGAGGTGGTCGCCCCGGAAGGGATGACCATCCGGCCCGACCCGGGCTGGACCGTCCAGGGGTCGACAGCGAGAACGGCGCTCCCGTTCAGCAGGACCATCAGCAGCCGCCTCGAGGTACACCGGCAATGAGGCGGAGCAGTGCAATGCATGCGGTTCATGCCACGTCCGTGTCCGAGCGGAGCGCGCCGCCGATGATGCCTGCGTCAGGGTCCGATGGGCTGACCGTCGCCCGCGTGCCTCCCGAACGCTGGCAACGCCTGGAGGACTGGGACGCCGTCCTCGCCGGCTCGGCCCGGCCGAGCGTCTTCCTGACCCGCGACTGGGTGACGTCGTGGTGGGCGGCCTTCGGACACGGCGCCGAGCCGTGGCTGCTCCGGGTGGCCGGGCCGACCGGCGAGCCCCTCGGCCTCGCGCCGCTGTACCTGGACCGCCCACCCGGAACGGCCCTCCTGCCGATCCGGCGACTGGGGATCATGGGCGATCACAGCGTCGGCTCGGAGTACCTCGGCCTGATCGCACGGGCCGGCCACGAGCAGGCGGTCGGGCAGGCGGTGGCCGACCACCTGGCCGCCGAAGGCGTCCGCTGGGACGTGGCCGACCTCTCCGGCCTGGTGGAAGGCGATCCGGCGGCGAGCGCGCTGGAGGCGCCGCTGCGGACCCGGGCCGGGCGGAGCCGAGCGCAACAGCACGCCTGCAGCGCCGTCGCGCTTCCCGACAGCTTCGAGACCTATCTGGCCGGTGTCGGCTCCAAGTTCCGCCAGACCTACCGTCAGCGGGCCAACAAGCTCCACCGCACCTGCACCGTCCACTACCTCCTGACCGCCTCCGAGGCCGACCTGCGGCCACACCTGGAGGCCATGTTCCGCATGCACCAGGCCCATTGGACGGCGCTGGGCCTCCCGGGCTCATTCGGCGACCGGCGCATGCGACGGTTCTACCTCGACGTCTCCAGGCGGCTGCTGGCATCGGGCAGGCTGCGCTTCTGGCAGCTGGAGGTCGACGGGGTTATCCGGGCGTCCCAGTTCGGGGTCGCCTACGACGGCGTCCTCCACTCCCTGCAGGAGGGCTACGACACCGGCTTTCGCGCCCCCGGGATCGGTGGGCTCGGGGTGGTGCTGCGCGCGCACGCCATCAAGGCAGCCATCGAGGAGGGCCTGCGCAGTTACGACTTCCTCGGCGGGACCGAGGACTTCAAGCGACGGTGGGGCACCTCCGTCCATCACGTGCGGAACGTCCACCTGGCCGCTCCCGGGCCCCGGGGCTCGCTGGCCTGGGTGGCCACGGTCGGAGCCCACGACGCGCGTTCCAGGCTGCGCGGCCGAGCTCCTGACGGCCTGGTCAAGACCGTCAGGGCCCTCCGGGCCAGGCGATATGGGCGGCGGCCGCCCGGTGGGGCATGAGCGGCCACCCCGAACAGGACATCGAGGCGATCCTGCGCGACCGGACCGGCCGGGAGTGCCTGTTCGTACCCTCCGGGCGGATGGCGTTGTACCTGGCCTTCCGCACCTGGCTCACCCCGGGCGACCGGCTCCTGATGTCGCCGGTGACCGACGACGTCATCTTCTTCGTCGCCCTGGCGGCCGGCCTGCGGCCGGTGATGGCCCCCCTCTCCCGCCGGGACGGCAACATCCGGCCCGAGGCCGTCGACCAGGCGACCTGGTCGAGCCTGGCCGGCGTGCTCACGACCAACCTCTACGGCCTCCCCGACCAGGCCCTCGAGCTGCGGTCGCGCTGCCGGCGCCACGGCGTCCTCCTGATCGAAGACGCCGCCCACGCCATCGAGACCGAGATCGACGGCCGTCCCGTCGGCGCCTTCGGGCCCGTGGCCGCGTTCAGCCTGGCCAAGCACGTCGGCGGGGTCGGCGGCGTCCTGGCGTTCTCCGAGTCGGGGCGCCGGCAGGAGCTCGTCCGCCTGCGAGACGCCCTGACGGCACCGCGGCCATGGAGCCGTCGGGCGGCCGCCGCCGCCCGGCCTCCGGCGAGGGCGCTGCTCGGCGCACTGCGCCTCCGCCGTCCCGCCGTGCGTGCCCGGGAGCTGCTCGGCCTGGTCGAACGGACCACCCACCGGATGCCGCTACGGGCGCGGGAGCTCGGGGCCGCCGTGGCGGCCGCACCCGACCTTGACCGGTTCGATCCCTGGGTCCGGTTCGACCTGCACAGCTTCCGGATGGCCCACCCACCGGGAACTCTGCGGCGCACGCTCGCCCGCCTGCGCGGGCTCGACGACGACCGGGCACGACGGCTGGAAGGGGTGCTGGAGCTGCGGGCCCACGACGCCGCCGCGCCCGAGGTGGCCGAGGGACCGCCGCGGCCCCTGTTCCGAGTTCCCCTGCTCGTCGAGGGCCGGGATGCCCTGGTGGCCGAGCTGCGCCGCCGCGGCACCTATCTGGACTACATCTACGACCCCCCGCTGGACGACTACGCGACGGCGGCCTTCGCCGTGCCGTCGCCCCAGCCCGACGCCGCCCGCTGGTGGGCCAGGCACGTCCTCCCCGTCGACCCGCTGAACGCCCGGCAGGTGCTGGACGCCACCGGGGCAGGCCTCCAGCCGGCCGTGGCCAGGTGACCCGGATGCCGGACCGGGCCCAGACGACCGGTACCCGCCCAGCTCCGGCGGCGCGCGCCTCCGGCGGCTGGCAGGTCGGTCCCGTCACCCGCC
>DASQTE010000357.1:0-2635 GCA_035642035.1 Blastococcus sp. | reverse complement strand
CGGGCATCACGGGAGACCGCGCGCGGGGCCCTCGAAGCCTCAGTCGTCCAGGTCGGGCGCGGTGAACCGCGGGGTCAGCCCGTCGTCGGGCGGGCCGCCGGGAGCCGGAAGGGGCGCCTCGTCCTCGGCGGCCTTGACCTGGGCCAGCGACTCCTCGACCGTCGGCTCCACGAGGTCGCGGGCGTCGCGCTCGAGCGCGGCGAGCAGCCGCTCCTCGTCGGGCGCCAGGTCGCCGGGGCCGAGGTGGCCGCCGGGTTCGCCCGCGTCGGAGCCGGAGGCCATGCCGCTGTCCGGGTCCATGCCGTGTGGTCCGGCCATGCTCATGACGATCTCCTCTGCCGGGCTCAACGGGGGAAGTTCGGCTCCAGCCGGGGCACGATCTGCATCTCCGGCACGAAGCTCGACGGGTGCAGGAGCAGCAGCGTCCGGACCATCTCCGCGACCGCCGAGGGCGGCATCATCAGGTGCGAGGGAATGCCCCACTGCTCCATCATCGGCGTGTCCATGGCCGCCGGGATGACCGCCTGCACGCGGCACGGGAACGGCCGCTCGGAGCCGTCGGGCTGCCGGACCGCCTTCTCGCGGAGCTCCCGCTGGATGCAGCGCGTGGCGTTGAGGAAGCCTGCTTTCGAGCCGTTGTAGGCGATGGCGCCGCTGCCCGACGTGATGGCCGACAGCGACACGATGTGCACGACGTCGGCGGTGCGCCCCTCGGGCAGGTGCTGCACCCGCTTCGTGAACTCGCTGGTCAGGAAGACCGGACCCTCGAAGTTGACCGCCTGCACCCGGCGGTAGTCGTCGAGGTCGATGTCGGTGATGTAGCCGGGCCGGTCGATGCCGGCGACGTTCACGAGGACGTCGAACGCGTCGCCGTGCCGGTCGAACAGCTGCTCGACGACCGCCCGCCGGCTCGCGTCGTCGGTGACGTCGAGCGGGACGACCTCGGCCGAGCCACCGGCGTCGGCCACGCGGGAGCGGGTCTCCTCGCTGCCGGCCGCGTCGATGTCGGCCACCACCACGTGGGCCCCTGCCTCCGCGAGCGTCGTCGCCGTCGCCCGCCCGAGGCCGCTGGCCCCACCGGTGACCAGTGCGACCCGGCCCTTCAGGGCACCGCCGTCGTCCATCGACCCTCCGTCCGCGTTCGTCCGCCGTCCCCCACAGCCTTGCCGAATACGGGGCCGGGCGCAGGTCGGCCGGGACGGGTCAGACGACGACGGCGCTGCCGCCCACGCGTCGTCCGCGGAGCGCCTGGGCGGGGGTGGCCCACACGTCGGCGAGGGTGACGGTCGTCAGGTCGAGCTCGGCGATCAGGTCGAGCAGCTCGCTGTAGACGGTCGTCACCGTGACGTGGTTGGCGTGGCCGACGATGATCCGCTGGGCCGCGAACCACTTCCGGGCGGCGTCCATGAGCTGGGCCGGGGTCAGGACGCGGTGGTCCTCCAGCGTCCCGTCCCACATGGCGACGGTCGGGTGCCCCTCGGCCGCCGAGATCCGGTCGATCCGCTCGTCCCGCGCGCCGAAGGGCGGACGGAAGAAGGGGCTGTCGTCGACGCCGAACACCTTCCGCATGAATTCCCGGTTGCGGCTGATCTCCTCGGCCACCGCACGGTCGTCGAGCGTCGTGAGGTCGGGGTGCGACCACGTGTGGTTGCCGAGGGCCACCTGGCCGGACTCGATGAGCGGCCCGAGGGCGTCCGCGTTCTCCTCCCACGACCGGTAGCAGCCGTTCGGGAAGAACGTCAGGCGTGTGCCGCTGTCGGCGGCGAACTCCGTGAACGCCGCGACGACCTCGGAGTTCGTCCCGTCGTCGATCGTGAGGGCGAGCGAGGTGCCGTCGCCCGGGAGCGCCTGCACCACCCCGGTGGGCGGCAGCAGCGGTGCGGACCGTGGGGGCGCCTCGACGGCGCTGACCGCCGCTGCCGCGCGGGGCTGGGCGACGGGTGCCGGAGGCGGGTCCGGCTCACCGATCGTGCCGCGCCCGACCGCGGCTCCGGCAAGGCCGGCCGCGAGTGCTAGCAGGAACCTGCGTCGCTCCATGCCGCGGAACGTATTGAGGCACACGGGCGTGTCCTGGAAGCCATTCGTGCGACGCGCCGAAGCACTTCGTGCTGCCAGCAGGCGGATGCGGTGCGTGAGGACCAGGCTGACCGTCGGCGACCGGTACGTCGCGCACAGTGGCTAAAAGGGCCGGTCAGGCCGCAGGCACCAGCCCGGCGTCCTCGATAAGACGGGCCTGCTCCCGGCACCACGGTGACCAGGCGTCGCCCTCGGTCTCCTGCCGACGGCGGAACGCGGCCCAGTCGAGCAGCTCCCACTCCTCGACCTCGGAGGCGTCCGGCTCCGGCGATCCGGTGAAGCGGCCGAGGTAGACCGGGCAGATCTCGTTCTCGACGACGCCGCGGAACTCGGCCCGGTACCGGTAGCCGGGCAGCGCCGGCCGGATGTCGGCCACCCCGAGGCCGAGCTCGAACCGGGCGCGTCGGGCGATGGCGGTGGCGTCGTCCTCGTCGGGGCCGGGGTGCCCGCAGACGGTGTTCGTCCACATCCCGGGGAACGTCGCCTTGTCCACGGCCCGCCGGGTGATCAGCAGCCGCCCCGCGTCGTCGAAGAGGTAGGCCGAGAACGCGCGGTGCAG
>DASQTE010000356.1:0-5868 GCA_035642035.1 Blastococcus sp. | reverse complement strand
GTCGACGCTGGCGCCGCCCAGGGGATCGGCGCCGATCCGCACGCCGGCGTCCCGGATCGCGTCGAGGTCGACGACGTTCGGCAGGTCGTCGACGTAGGTGCCGAGGAAGTCGTAGGTCTCGGCGACGTCGCGGGCCTGGTCGACCGGCACCCGGCGGACGCCGCTGAGCCCGGAGCGCAGCAGGTCGTTGGCCCGGCCGGCGATCCAGCCGGTGGCATCGGTGTCGGCCGGGCCGCCGTGCGGCGGGTTGTACTTGAAGCCGCCGTCGCGGGGCGGGTTGTGCGACGGGGTGACGACGATGCCGTCGGCCAGCCCTCGGGTCTTGCCCCGGTTGGCGGTGAGGATCGCGTGGCTGACGGCCGGCGTCGGCGTGTACCGCTCGCCGGCGTCGACCAGGACGGTCACGTCGTTGGCCGCGAGGACCTCCAGCGCCGTCGTCCAGGCCGGCTCGGACAGGGCATGGGTGTCCCGCCCGATGAACAGCGGGCCGTCGAACCCCTGCTCCTCGCGGTACTCGCAGATCGCCTGGGTGGTGGCCAGGATGTGCGCCTCGTTGAAGGCGGCGTCGAGGCTGGAGCCGCGGTGGCCGGAGGTGCCGAAGGCGACCTGCTGCGCCGCCTCGGCCGGGTCGGGCTCGACGGTGTAGTACGCGCTGACGAGGGCGGGGACGTCGACCAGGTCGCTCGGCTGGGCGGGCTGTCCGGCGCGCGGGGAGGTCATGCGCTGATCTTGACCCGTCGCGGGACCCTCCCGCGACCTGATCTCCGCCGCCCGTGGCGTACGCGATCACCGGGCGATGCGAAAAGCGCTCCGGAATCGTCGGTGGTCCGGACCACACTGTGGGCATGGGTACCGCTCCGGCAGTCGAGGCCGTCGACCTGGTCAAGCACTTCGGGGACAACCGCGCCGTCGACGGCGTCAGCTTCGTCGTCCCGGAGGGCACGGTTCTGGGCCTGCTCGGGCCCAACGGGGCCGGCAAGACGACCCTGGTGCGGATGCTGACCACGCTCAGCGTCCCCACGAGCGGGACGGGCCGCGTGGCCGGGTTCGACATCCTCCGGGAGCCGACCCAGGTCCGCCGCAGCATGGGGCTGACCGGCCAGGCCGCGACGGTCGACGAGATCCTGACCGGCCGGGAGAACCTCAAGCTGATCGGCGCTCTCTACGGCCTGCCCCGGAAGTACGTCCGGGAGGCGACCGACCGGCTGTTCGCCCGGTTCGACCTGACCGACGCCGCCGACCGGCAGGCGAAGACCTACTCGGGCGGCATGCGCCGGCGGCTCGACCTGGCGGTCAGTCTCCTGGCCGCTCCGCCGATCCTGTTCCTCGACGAGCCGACGACCGGTCTCGACCCGCACAGCAGGTCGGGGCTCTGGGCGGTCCTGCGCGAGCTCGTCGACGAGGGCACCACCCTGGTGCTGACGACGCAGTACCTCGAGGAGGCCGACCACCTGGCCGACGAGATCGTCGTCGTCGACAAGGGCACGGTCATCGCCGCGGGCACCCCGACGCAGCTCAAGGACCAGGCCGGCCGCGCCAGCGTGGTGGTCACGCTCACCAACGCCTCCGACGTCGACGCGGCCGCCGACCTGCTGCGGTCGCACGCGCCGGAGGTGCACGTCGAGCGGAGCAGCCGCCGCCTGACCGCTCAGGCCGGCGGTCTGGGCGACATGACGCGGATCGCCGCCGTCTTCGAGGCCAGCGGCATCGAGCTCGACGACCTCGGACTGGCCCGCCCCAGCCTGGACGACGTCTTCCTGCACCTCACCGGGCGCCGCGCCCAGCCCGGCTCCGACGCCTCGTCCGACCCCACCCCCGAGGGAGCCACGCCGTGACCGCCGTCCGGAGCGAGACCACCGCCCTCTCCCCCACCGAACGGCCGCCGATCTCGCCGCCGTCCCTCCTGCGGGCGTCGACCACGATCGTCTGGCGCAACCTGATCCACATCCGCCGGATGCCGGAGATGCTGCTCGACGTCACCGTGCAGTCGGTGATGTTCGTGCTGCTCTTCGCCTACGTGTTCGGCGGGGCGATCGCGGTGGCGGGATCCAACTACCGGGAGTTCCTCCTGCCGGGGATCATGGTCCAGACCATGGTGTTCTCCTCCGCCATCGTCGCCATGGGGCTGACCAGCGATCTGCAGAAGGGGTTCGTCGACCGGTTCAAGTCCCTGCCGGTCCCACGACCCGCGGTGCTGGTCGGGCGGAGCATCTCCAGCCTGATCCACTCGAGCATCGGCATCGCCGTGATGGCGGTGACCGGACTGCTCATCGGCTGGCGGATCCGCAACGGCGTCGTCGACGGCGTGCTGGGCTTCCTGCTGCTCCTGCTGTTCGGCTTCGCCCTGATCTGGCTCGGCATCTGGGTGGGCTCGCTGATGCGCACGGTCGAGGCGGTGCAGGGCTTCATGTTCACGGTGATGTTCCCGCTGACCTTCGTCGCGAACACGTTCGTCCCCACCGAGAGCATGCCGTCGTGGCTCCGCGCCATCTCCGAGTGGAACCCCGTGTCCGCGTTGACCCAGGCCTGCCGGGAGCTGTGGGGCAATGGGCCGCCGGCACCGGCGGATGCCGCCTGGCCGCTGCAGCACGCGGTACCGGTGTCGATCGCCTGGTCGTTCATCCTCACCGCGATCTTCGCGCCGCTGGCCGTGTCGGCCTTCCGCCGCCGCTCGCGCGACTGACGGACCGGGTTAGTCCTCGACGCGGTCCAGGAACCGCCGGAGCGTCTCGAGGAAGACCTCGGGCTGCTCGGAGTGCACCCAGTGGCCGGCGTTCTTGATCCGCACCAGCCGGGTGGTGGGGAACAGCGCGACCATGTGCGGCCGGTCGTCGTCGAGCACGTAGGCGGAGTTCGCCCCGGCGATCCAGAGGACCGGACCGTCGAAGGCAGTGCCGGCCGGGGGCTCGGGGAAGCCGCGCAGCGCACCGAGGTCGCGCTCGAGCAGCTCGAGGTTCAGCCGCCAGCGCCAGCCGTCCCCGCCGGACCCCTCGCGGACGAGGCTCTGCAGCAGGAAGCTGCGGACCATCCGGCTCGGGACGGCGGTCCGCAGGGCCGCGTCGGCGTCGTCCCGCGTCGTGAGCCCCTCGAGGTCCATCGCCCGCATGGCCTCGATGAAGGCGGCGAAGGGGGAGGCCTCCTCGTCGGGGTCGTCGGTGCGGCCGCCCTGCAGCGGGTACTCGACCGGCGCGATGTCGACGACCACGAGCGCGCGCAGCAGCTCCGGCCGCCGCAGCGCCAGCTGCATCGCCACCTTGCCGCCCATGGAGTGGCCGACGAGGGTGACCGGCTCGCCCAGGTGCTCGAGCTCGGCGGCGAGCAGCTCGGCCATGTCGAGGTAGTCGACCCGGTCGGTCCAGGGCGAGTGCCCGTGGTTGGGCAGGTCCACCAGGGTGACGCGGTGGTTCCCGGCCAGCCCCTTGGCGATCGTCGTCCAGTTCTTGCCCTGGCCGAAGAGCCCGTGGACGAAGACGACCCGCGGCCCGGACTCGCCCAGGGTGCGCGTGGCCAGACGTTCGTCCTCCGCCGCGTCTTCGGTCACCCGGCGATTCCATCAGACGTTCCGTCGGTGCCGCCGCTTACGGTGCCGGGGAACGAGGGAGGGCCATGCCGGGACGGCCACGCCGGAGAAGCACCAGCCGCACGAGCACGAGCAGCCGCAGGGCGACCACCGCGACGCGCACCACCGCCCCCGCGCGGTCGAGGAAACCGGCGCCCGAGACGCCGGTGGCCGGCCCGGGCGAGCGGGTGTGGGTGCTGGCCGTGCCGTTCCGCGCGCCCGCGCCCGGCGCCGTCTGGCACGCCGGTCTGCAGGCGCACGTCTGGATCGGCCGGGAGCTGCCGCCCGAGCTCGCCCCCTACGACCCGCCGCCGTACACGTTCGAGCGGTTCCTCGAGGACGAGCTGAACGAGAAGCCGCGGCCGGTCCCGCTGGCCCGGCCGATGACGCCGCGCGACCAGCAGTGCGACGGCGCGGACGTGGTCGCCGCGCACACCGCCGCCGGGGGCCGGGTGTTCCTGCTCGGCGACGACCCCGGCGTCGGCAAGACGGGGACGGCGATCCTCGCGGTCAAGGCGATCGCCGAGCAGCGCGACGTCCGGACCGTCCTCGTCGTCGCCGACCGCCCGGCGGCGATCACCATCCCGCACTGGGCGCGGTCGATCGCCGGGTTCGGCGACGGCGGCATCCGCTGGTGCGTGACGACCTGGGACCGCCTGGCGAAGGTCAGCAAGCTGCGGTTCGACGTCGTCGTCGCCGACGAGGCGCACATGGTGCGGCACACGACCACGCAGCGGTGGAAGCACTGGAAGGCGGTGTCCGGCGCCGGCCGGGTGAAGGACGCCCCCTACGTGCTGGCCACCACGGCGACACCGGCCCACACGCCGCTGGAGCTGCCGTACCTGGCGCCGGAGTTCGCCGCCCGCCACGGCGAGGGCGTCCGCGAGTGGGCCGACCTGCCGAAGCGCCTCGAGGCGCACGGGTTCCACGTGGAACGTGGCCGCTACGGCTGGCAGTGGACCGAGGACGCCGACGAGCGGCGCACCGACCTGGCGCGGCTGCAGTCCTGGCTCGCCGAGGCCGATCCGCCCGCCACGCTGCACCGGCCGGCGCGGTGGGGTCCCGTCTCTGTCACCGGGACCCCGGTGGCGCTCACCCCCGCCGAGCGGGCCGCCTACGACTCGGAGTGGTCGGAGTTCCGGGCCGAGATGCAGCTGGCCCGCCGGTCGCGGCAGAGCGCCAAGGGTCGCGCCGCGCTGCTCCGGTTCCGGCAGAAGGCCGGGCTCATCCGCGTGCAGGCCACGGTCGACTGGATCAAGGCGCAGGTGGAGGCCGAGCGCCAGGTCGCGGTGTCGGTGGAGTTCGTCGAGACGGCGGCCGATCCGATCCGCGAGGCGCTGCTCGACTCGGGGATCCCGGTCGCCGGCATCTACGGCCGCGACCGGTTCGACGTGGAGGGCGAGCGGCTTCGCTTCCAGCGGGGCGAGGCCATGGTCTGCGTGTTCACGGTGACGGCGTCCATCTCGCTGCACGCCGGGGAGACGCTGCCCGACGGGCGCCCGGCCTCGGACACCCCGCGCGTGGGGCTGTTCCACCAGCCGCGGTTCTCCGGCATCCAGGCGCGGCAGGTCACCGGCCGCACGCACCGGGACGGCAGGACCTCGCCGTGGCGGATCGCGTTCGCCGAGGACACCGTCGAGGAGCAGGTGGCCCGGGTGATGGTGGAGCGGCTGGCGGTGAGCGGATCGGCCGCCGGCGCCGACACGTCGTCCCTGCGCGAGATCGCCGAGCTGCTCGACGCCGACTGGCTGCCCGCTACGGCGCTGACGGAGGACTGAGCGGTCGGCGGCCGGAGTCCCAGAACAGCCACGCGGGCACACCGACGATCATCAGGCCGCTGAGCGCGTGCAGTCCGCCGAGCCAGGCGTCGTCGAAGCCGACCGAGGCGAGCAGGTGCTGCAGGAAGCCGGCCAGCACCAGCACCACCGCCGTGCCGGCGATGTGCCGGGCGCCGGAGCGGGCGACGAGGGCGAACACGAACACCACGAACGACGCGGCGGCGATGACGATGCTGAACACACGGTGCGGCTCGAAGCCCGGGTCGCTGCCGGGGGAGAAGGCTCCGAGCCCGGCGAAGAAGATCTGCACGGCGCCCAGCACGACGAAGACGCCGAGCGCCCAGCGGTAGGCCTGGTAGGCACCGCGGGTGCGATCCGCCGCCGGTGCACGCTCTCTCGTCCGCTCGGCCATCTCGCGCTCCCTTCCGGAGGGAACCGTGGCCCGGCCGCCGGGCCCGGTCAAGGAGCTGGGACGCGCTGCCCGCTCAGCCCAGGCGACGCGTGAGGCGGGCGGAGCCCGGGCCGGACAGC
>DASQTE010000355.1:0-10162 GCA_035642035.1 Blastococcus sp. | reverse complement strand
GGCCGCGCCGTCCACCGGCTACGTGTTCGAGCCGACCGAGGAGAACCTGAGCCGCTGGCGTCGGTGGTGGCGGCTGGCCAACATCGAGCAGCTGAGCACCTTCGTGGCCATCAGCTTCCTGACCATCCTGTTCACCTCGCTGCTGGCGTACTCCACCGTGTTCGGCGAGGAGGGGCTGGCCAGCGACATCTCCTTCCTGGAGGTCGAGGGCAACGCGCTGAACGACAGCGTCGGCGGCTGGTTCGGCACCTTCTTCTGGGTCATCGGCGCGTTCTCGCTGTTCGCGGCCGCGCTGGGGATCGTCGACTACACCAGCCGGCTGGGCGCCGACGTCCTCAAGACGGCGTACTTCAAGGACGCGAACGAGAGCAAGATCTACTTCGGTCTGGTGTGGGGCCTGGTCCTCATCGGGATCACGGTGCTGCTGTCCGGGCTGGACCAGCCGCTCGTGCTGCTCGTCATCGCCGCGGTGACCGGCGGGCTGATGATGTTCATCTACTCGGCGCTGCTCCTGCTGGTCAACAAGCGGACGCTGCCCAAGGAGATCCAGCCGGGTGTCGGCCGGGTTGTCGCCCTGATCTGGTCCTTCCTCCTCTTCGGCGTCCTGACGGTGCTGACCTTCGACCAGCAGCTGCGCACCCTCTTCGGCGGGTGAGCCGGGGCCGATGACGGCGCAGGACGGGGATGCGGTCCCGCGGGTGGTGACCGCGGGGGAGACGATGGTCCTCGTCGTGCCGTCGGCTCCCGGCCGGCTCCGGCACGCCACCGGCGTCACGCTGTCGATCGGCGGCGCGGAGAGCAACGTGGCGATCGGGTTGTCCCGCCTGGGCGTCCCGGCCGCCTGGGTGGGCGTCCTGGGGGACGACGAGCTCGGCGAGCTGGTCCTGCACCGGGTCCGGGCTGAAGGCGTCGACACCAGCGGTGTCCGCCGGATCGCGGATCGGCCCACCGGGCTCTACCTGCGGGAGGAGGTCGCGGGCGCGCACCGGGTGTACTACTACCGCCGCGACTCGGCGGCCTCGACCATGGCGCCGGGCGCCCTCGATCCGTCGGCCCTCGAGGGGGCAGCGTTCCTCCACCTCACCGGGATCACCGGGGCGCTGTCGCCGGAGTCGGCCGAGTTCCTGACCTGGGCTGCGCGCACGGCCCAGGCGGCCGGCGTCCGGGTGAGCTACGACGTCAACTACCGCAGCCGGCTGTGGGAACCGGCGGCCGCGCGCGCGGCGACGGAGGCGATGCTGCCGCACGTCGACGTCCTGCTGGTCGGCGACGAGGAGGCCCGCGCCCTGTGGGGCTGGGACGACGACACCTGCCTGGAGCGCCTCCCCGACGCCGGTCCCGCGGAGGTCGTGCTGAAGCTCGGCGCCCGCGGCTGCGCGGCCGCGGTGGGCGGGGAGCGGCTGACGTCCCGGGGGTTCCCGGCGCGCCAGATCGACCCGATCGGAGCGGGGGACGCCTTCGCGGCCGGCTACCTGGCCGCCTCGGTGTGGGGTCGCGACGCAGGGGAACGCCTGCGGACGGCGAACGCCATGGGTGCGTTCTGCGTGCAGAACCTCGGCGACTACGAGGGACTGCCCAGCCGCCGCGAGCTGAGCGCGTTCCTCGACCGGACCGTCGACCTCGGGAGATGACGATGCAGACGGCAGACCCTGCGACCCTCCTGGAGGGCGTCTACGTGGCGAACGTGACGCCGTTCCGCGACGACGAGCGGTACAGCATCGACGTCGACGCCTACCTCGGGCACGTCACGTGGCTCGCCGGGCAGGGCGTCACCGGCGTCATCCCGTTCGGGACCAACGGCGAGGGTCCCTCGGTCGCCGTGGCCGAGAAGCGCGCCGTCCTGGACGCGCTCGTCCCGGCGGCGGGCGGGCTGCACGTCGTCCCCACGGTGGCCGAGGGCAACCTGCCCGACACCCTCGACCTGCTGGCATACCTGGAGGACCTGCCCGTCCGGGCGGTCATGGTCCTGCCGCCCTACTACTTCAAGCCGGTGTCCACCGACGGGCTGCGGCGCTTCTACGACCGCGTGCTGGCGGCCACGCGCCACCCGGTGGTCATGTACCACATCCCCAAATACGCGATCCCGCTGCCGACGGAGCTCGTGATCGACCTGCCGGTGTGGGGCGTCAAGGACTCCGGCGGTGAGGCGGGCTACGCCGAGACGGTGCACGCGGCCGGCAAGGGCGTCCTCGTCGGGACGGAGGACGACCTCCCCTCCCGGCTGCTGACGGCGCACGGCTCGATCTCGGCACTGGCCAACATCGTCCCGGATCAGGTCGTGGCTCTGTACGGGCACGTCCGGGGCGGACGCGCCGACCAGGCGGCGGCGCTCTCCGCCCACCTCCAGGAGGTGCGGGCGATGACGAAGCAGTACGTCTCGGCCGGGGTGCTCAAGCGGGTCGCCGAGGCCCGCCACGGGCACCCGATGGGCACCGTCCGCCCGCCGCTGGAGCCGGTGCCGGCCTCGTTCGACGCCGCGGCCGCCGCGGACCGCGCCACGGCCCTCGCCGTCTCCTGAGGGGCCCGCGGCAGACCGGCGCCGACGCGCGGTCAGCCCTGGCGCCGGGCGGCCTTCCTCGGCTTGGGTGCGGGGCGCACGACGAGGACCGGGCACGGCGCATAGTGCTGGACCCGCTGGGCGGTGCTGCCGACGAGGATGACGTCGCTGAGTCCGCGTCCTCCGGCTGCCACCACGATCAGTCCGGCGTCGCGCTCCGTCGCCGCCTTGATGATCTCCGCGGCGGGCGACCCGCTGCGGATCTCCTTGCCGACCTCCGGTCCCCAGTCGTCGAAGACGGCCGCCACCGCGTCGACGGCGCGCTGCGCCGCCTGGCGGAAACTGCCGGTCCCCTCGCCGATCCCGTGCTGCTCGGCGTCGGAGATCTCGTCGGCGAAGGCCACCGAGGCCAGCGGCCGGATCACCGCCACGACCGAGATCCCGGTGATCTTCGCGGCGTCCGCGAAGGACGTGAGGTGGTGGGCCGCGGCGAGCGACTGCGGCGACCCGTCGGTGGCGACGACGACGTGCATCTCAGGCGTCCCTCCGGGCGGTGGCCTCGGGATCGCCGCGCCTGGTGCCCTGCGGCCGGTTCCGCGAGCCGGCGGCGTACTCGATGAGGAACAGGACGACGCCGACGCCGATGAGCGCGGCGCACCAGATCAGCGAGGAGGGGTCGTCGTAGATGGCGAACCCGAGGATGGCGAGGTTGCCGACCAGCCCGACGATCAGCAGGGGCGTGTTGGCCCGGAAGGTGCGTTCGTCCTCGTCCCTCCCGCGCAGCTTGAGGCAGGAGACGATCACGAGTGCGTAGATGGCCAGGAGGAGGACGACCGTGACCAGGGCGAGCCGGTTGACCAGGTCGAGGCCACCACCGGCCTCGAGCAGGATGCTTCCGGCGATCAGCAGGACCGCGACGACGGCTGCGCTGAAGAGGAGCCCGACCCACGGGCTGCGGCGGGTGGCGTGGATCTTGGCGAACACGCCCGGGACGACGTCCTCCTTGGCCATGCCGTAGAGGATCCGCGGCTGGGTGACGATCGTGACCAGCGTCGTGTTGGTGATCGCGATCAGCGCGATGATCGAGAACAGCGTCTCCATGAAGTCGGTGGAGAAGGGCAGGATGCCCTGCTTGACGACCTCGAGCAGTGCCGCGTCGGAGCTCGCGAGCTGGTCGGTGGGCACGGTCAGCGCGGCGGCCATCGAGACCAGGACGTACACCAGGCCGGCGACGACCATGCCGCCGACCAGCGATCGCGGGAAGGCGCGGTGCGGGTCGATCGTCTCCTCCGCCACGTTGGCCGTGTTCTCGAAACCGGTCATCGCGAAGAAGGAGAAGGCGATACCGGCGAGGACCGCGAGCGCCGGGTTGCCCGACACGCTGATGTCGGTCAGCACGCTGAAGTCGGCGTCGCCCTGGGCGATGTACCAGATGCCGATGACCATCACGATCAGCAGGCCGGCGACCTCGACGAAGGTCATCAGCATGTTGATCACCACCGACTCGGTGATGCCGATGAAGTTGACGACCACCAGGGCGAGGACGAAGACGAGCGAGACCAGCAGGGCGGGCGGACCCTCCCAGACGGTGGCGAAGTAGGACGAGAACCCCGTCGCCAGCGAACCGGTCGCCGCGAAGCTGGCCGAGAGGAACGACACCGTGACCAGGAACGTCAGCGCCGGCTTGCCGAAGGCCTTGTTGACGTAGAGCGCGGCGCCGGCGGCCTGGGGGTACTTGGTCACCAGCTCGGCGTAGGCCGCCCCGGTGATCGCCGCGACGGTGACGCCGAGCGCGAAGGCGATCCAGAACGCTCCGCCGATGGCCGCCGCGACCAGGCCGATCAGGACGTAGATCCCGGATCCGAGGACGTCACCGAGGGTGTAGAAGAACAACTGCTTGCCGGTGATGGATCGCCGGAGACCGCTGTCCTCGTCGTCGACGGTGCTGGTGCTGGTCCCGGCCACGAGGTCCCCGCTTCGTCGATGGCGCGCTGCTGGTCTGACCACGGAAGCGCCATCCGGGCACCGCGTCAATTCGAGACGCGGCCGGGTCGCCGTGGAACGGGTCCAGGACCGCGTACGTGCCGCCGGCCGCGCCCGGGGAGCAGCATGGCGAGATGGCCTTCGACGTCGAGCAGTTGCTGCGGCTGTGGACCGATCTCCCCGTGGACGACCAGGCGGCCGAGGCGGCCTTCCGGGAGGTCTACGCCGACCCCGTCATGATCAACGGAGCGCCCGTCGACGCAGCCGCACTGGTGACCCGGGCGCGGGCCATCGGTGCGGCGTTCGACCGGCTGGAGCGCGAGGTGCTGGACGTCGTGGACGACGGGGGGAAGGCCGCCGTCGCGTTCCGCCTGAGAGGTCGGCACGTCGGGCCGCTGAACACGGCGGCGGGACCGGTACCGGCCACCGGCCGGGTCATGGAGATCCGGGTGATCGACGTCCTGACGTTCACCGACGGCCGGATCAGCAGCATCTGGATGGTCGCCGACGAACTCGGCGCCCTGGCTGCCGCCGACGCCGTCCGCCTGTCATAGCCGTCCCCGCGGCGGGGGGTCACGGGCGGGGCGGCCCGACGTCACGGACCCGGACGGCGAGGAGCGCGATGTCGTCCGTGAGGTCCGGTGCCATGCGGTCGAGGAGCTCGTCGCAGACCTCGCTCACGGGCCGGGCGGCCAGGTCCGGGGCGACCGCGAGCAGCCGTGCGAAGCCGTCGTCGAGCGTGGCGTCGCGGTGCTCGACCAGTCCGTCGGTGTAGAGGACGACGGTGGCGCCGGGCTCGAGGCCGACGGTGTGATGGCGCCTCGGACTGTCCGGTGCCATGCCGAGGAGCACGTTCGCCGGCCGCTCCAGCAGGCTCGCGGACCTGTCGGGCCCGAGCACCAGCGGGGGCGGGTGACCGGCGTTGGACCAGCGCAGGATGCGAGCGACTCCGGGTACGGCCACCCGCGGCTCCTCCACCCGGGCCACGACCGCGGTGGCCAGGGTCGAGATCCCGGTCTCGCTCAGCGCGCGGTCCAGGGCGCTGAGCACCTGGCCGGGATCGCGGTAGTCGAGTGCCGAGGCGACGCCGCGGAGCATGTTCCGCAGCTGTCCCGCCACAGCGGCCGCGGTCCAGTCGTGACCGGTGACGTCACCGACGACGAGCGTCGTGTCACCGCCCGGGGAGACGAACGCGTCGTACCAGTCGCCGCCGATCTGCACCTCCCGGGCCGCGGGTCGGTAGCGGACGGCGATCTCGAGGTGCTCCAGCTCCGGAGGATCGGTCAGCAGGGACCGCTGGAGGCTCTCGGCGAGGCTGCGCGTGGCTCGTGCCTGCCGTCGTTCCGTCTCCCGGCTGGTCACCCGGCCGACCGCCTGCGCGCACTGGGCGGCGAAGGCCTCGAGCACGCGGAGGTCGTCGTCGCCGAGGGACTGGGGCTGCTCCCAGCCGACCGTGAGCGACCCGAGGGGACGCCGGCCGATGCGCAGCGGCAGGGCCGCCCAGGCCCGCAGTCCCTGGAGTGGCGCAGCGGAACCGTCCGCGCCGGCGTCCCGCTCGTAGAGGGCCCGACCCGCGGCTGCCGCAGCCATCGGCACCGGCGCCCGGACGGGGAGCCGGTGCCCGGGGTGCTCCGGCCCGCCGCGCGAGTCCACCACGGCGAGGTGGCTCCCACCCGGCTCCAGCAGGGCCACGGCCAGCACGTCGGCGCGCAGCGCGCTGCGGGCGTGGCGGAACATCTGGCGAAGCAGTTCCGACCGGTTCTCGGCCACGGACAGCGCGCTGACCGTGGCGGCGAGGCCGGCGAGCTGCTCCGCCGTGCGCCGTTCGCGGTCGCCCGCGGCCCGAAGCTCCGCGGTGGCCTGTTCCAGCTCGCGGGTGCGGGCGAGCAGCTCGGTCCCGGCCTGCTCGCCGCAGGGCAGCTCGCGGGACCCGCGCGGCCGGGCGTCGGCCCAGCCGTCGATGTGGTCGGTGACGTCCTCGGCGGAGTGCAGGAGCAGGAGGACCTCCCCTCGGTCTCCGAGCACGGGCACGGTGCAGTGATTCCACAACCGCTCCCGGCCCCGGCCGTCGGTCGTCGGGACGACGTACCGCTGGAGCGGGACGGAGTGGGGACGGCGGGTGTCACGAGCGCGTTCGAGCGACTCCCTCAGCGGGCGGAGGCACTCCACCTGAGCACAGCCGTACCCGTCCCCGAGGACGTCGAACAACGGTCGGCCGGTGCTGCCGGCGAGGAGCGTCCCGGTGGCGTCGATCATCGCCTGGTTGGCGCGGACGATCCTGAGCCCGGGGGTCACCACGAGCAGAGGCGTCGGGGCGACGTCGAACACCCGCGCGTAGTCCGCGGCCGTGGACGGACCGGGGCTCATGCGGGCTCGGGTGCGGATCGGACGTCGAGGGACATGGGGGTCTCCGTCTCACGAGCGCCTGGGGGCGATGCGTCCTGCCGTCCGGGGCTCAGCGGCAGTCCGAGACGGCGGCACGCGGGCGACGCTGCCGTCTCACTGGTGTCATCGCCCCGACCCGCCACAGGGGTGCGCTGGGCTCGACAACCGCCCCATCCGCCCCAGCTGTCCCACCCCGCACGCCGGCCGGTCGCTCGTCGTCCGCCTCGTCATCCCCGGGGATGTCGGCGGCCACCAGCGCTAGCGGCCCGGGAGCCATCGCGGCAGCCCGAACCAGGGGAGCACGCCGTTCTCGAACCGGGTCATGGCACAGATCCGGTCGCCCGCCAGGGTGACGACGTAGAGACCGGTCCCATGGCGGATCCCGGTGGGGACGCGCAGGTAGGCCCCGAACGCCGGTTGACCGTTGGCTCGCGTCGGCACGAGGTCGAACCTGCGCCCGGATCCGAAGATGCTGGCGCTGAAGCGAGCCACGCTGTCCCGGCCCTCGTACTCGAAGGGCATCGGCGGCATCGAGACGAAGACGTCATCCGTCAGCAGGGTGACGAGCGCGTCGACGTCAGCGGACTCCCAGGCGCGCACGAACCTGCCGACGACCGCCTCCTCGCCCGGGGAGCCGACGGCCGGGGGCGGTTCGCGGTCGGCGCTCGGCAGGCGGCGCTGCAGGGCGGCGCGCGCCCGTTTGAGGGCGCTGTTGACCGATCCGACGGTCGAGCCGAGCATGCCGGCCACCTCGCGGGCGTGGAAGCCGAGGACGTCGCGCAGGATCAGGACGGCGGTCTGGCGCGGGGGCAGGAGTTGCAGGGCCGTCACGAAGGCCAGGGAGATCGATTCGGTCCGTTCGTAGCGGGCCTCCGGGCCGGGCGACCCGTCGACCGCACCGCCGAGGAGCCCGTCGGGACAGGGATCGAGCCACGGCACCTCGCCGAGCCTCGTCGGCGCGGGCGGTTCGACGTCGGGCACGTCCCACTCCTTGGCTGCTCGCCGGCGTGCTGATCGGCGCGCGTTGAGGCACCGGTTGGTGGCGATCCGGTAGAGCCAGGTGCGCAGCGAGGCACGGTCCTCGACGAACCCGCCGATGCTTCGCCAGGCGGCCAGCAGGGTCTCCTGGACGACGTCCTCCGAGTCCTGGAGCGATCCGAGCATGCGGTAGCAGTGCACCTGCAGCTCCCGCCGGTACGGCTCGGTGAGCTCCCGGAAGGCGTCGCCGTCGCCCGTCTGCGCCTTCGAGATCAGGTCGCTCCGCACCGTGTCCACAGGCGTGCCCTTCGTCGGTCCGCGACCGGTCGGTCGTCCTGTACGTACACCGCCCGAGCGGCGAACTGGGCGGTTCGCGGGCGCCCACATCCGTGACGCCGCGGTGTTTGCCCTGGTGAGCCCGGGCGTTCCGGGATCGTCATCGGCACGGAGGAGAGACCACCATGGGCAAGATCGTGGTCAGCGACAACATCACCCTCGACGGCGTCATCCAGGACCCGGCCGGTGACGAGGGCTTCAGCGGCGGTGGCTGGGTCGGCCGGATCGAGGACCTGCCCCAGCTCGGGAAGCTCGCGCTCGCCGAGGCCGTCGGCTCCGAGGCGCTGCTCCTGGGCCGGCGGAGCTACGAGTGGTTCGCCGCGCGGTGGCCGTCCCGGAGCGGCGAGCTGGCCGACAGGTTGAACAGCATGCGGAAGTACGTGGTGTCCTCGACGCTGGACCGTCCGGCCTGGAACAACTCCGAGGTGCTCGCGGGTGACGCCGTCAGCGAGGTCGCCGCACTCAGGCAGGGACTCGACGGGGACGTCCTGGTGCCGGCCAGCTTCCGGCTCGTGCGCACGCTGCTCGAGCTCGACCTGGTCGACGAACTGCGGCTGAAGGTCTTCCCGGTCGTGCTCGGGGCCGGCGAGCGTCTGTTCGGCGGGAGCACGTCCCCGAAGCCCTTGCGTCTGGTCGATGCCCGCACCATCGACGGCGGTGTCGCCGTCCTCAGCTACGAGCCGGTCCCCGTGCGCCGAGCGGCGGCGTCTGCGGTGACGCGTGGGTCGACCGGGTAGATCCGCGCCCGGCCCGCGATCAGCTCATGTCGACCGCGATCTTCAGCTGGCCGGGCCTGGGAGCGATCGCGGCGCTGAAAGCCGCCTGGACGTCAGTGACGGGATGGACGTGGCTGACGTAGCACTCGCGCAGGACGGGGTGTGCCTCCAGGTACCTGCCGGCGTCGGCCAGCACGCGTTGCCGCTCCAGGGTGACGCCCGAACGCAGCGTCAGGTTCTTGCGCAGGAAGGTCATCATGTCGAACGGGTAGATCGGGTCGTCCGGGACACCGAAGTAGAAGACCTGACCGCCGGGCGCCACGGCGTCCAGTGCCGGCTGCAGCGTCGAGATCTGGTGGCCCACTGCCTCCACCACGACCAAGGGCCGGTCGGCGTCGGACAGCCGGCCCGCCCACCGCTCGGCCCGGGCGGTGACCACCTCGTCCACGCCGAAGACGGCCGCGACGTCGGAGCGGTCCACCGGGTCCACCCCGATCACCCGGGCCGCGCCACGGGACTTGAGCACATGACTGAACAGCAGGCCGATCGGGCCCTGGCCGATCACCCCGGCCGTCTGCCCCGAGACGTCGCCCAGCTGCTCGACGGCGTAGAGCACGCAGGCGAGCGGCTGCAGCATGACCGCGGTGGTGGCCGGCAGGCCGGTGTCGTAGCGGGCCAGACCGTCGCCGTCGGTCACCACGAGCTCGGCGATGCCGTCGAACATCGACGCCCAGCCAACGACGAGGTCGCCGGGGGAGTGGCCGGGATGCCTGCTGGCGACGACCTCCCCGACGATCTCGTGCATCGGGAAGCCCGGTGCCCGGGTCGCCCCCCAGCCGTCCTCGGCGGCCGGGTGCGGCCACACCCCACCGCGGAAGTTGGGCAGGTCGCTGCCGCAGATGGCGCCGGCGCGGGTGGCCAGCAGCACGTGCCCGGGTGGGATGCCGGCGGCGTCCGGTGCCGCGACCTCGACCAGCTCGAATCGGAAGGGACCGCTGAGCGTCTGCGCCCACATGGAGCTTCTCCGTCCTGCTGACCGTCGAGCGGCGTCCCTCAGCGTGCAGGATCCCGGGGTCGTGGCGCACGTCCAGGGGCGCGTGACTCGACGGCGCGCGTTATGGAGAACGAGCGTCGGCGGGAGCAGGACACGGCTCGCCGTCGGGCCGACCGGCCGTTCCGCGGCGCCGATCCGGGCACCACCCGCCGGCGTCGCAACGGCGCGGCTGAGCCGGTCACCCGCCTGCCCCGGTCCGCGGGAGACCGGCTC